>JBAZBO010000034.1:7629-10002 GCA_041671425.1 Patescibacteria group bacterium
CAACACCATATCCATATAGTGTCTTCTGCTTCCGGGACTTCCGCGCAATATCTCTATTTCTTCCGGGGAGAACAGCACTGTGTATAAGTAAGGCGAAAAGCTTTTCAATGATTTAGCTACTTTGTTCACCTTAACTTTTTTGTGTGAAACATTCTCGTATTTGATGTCTGATGTAATGAGGACTTCCAGCTTGTTCTCATCCACTTCTGCTTCTATCTTGGCGAAAACCTCGTCGTGTCTGATCACTTCCTTATCGTACTTTGCTTTGTAAGCCTTTGTGGTGGCCATGAGATGAATAGCTTCAAGGATGTTGGTCTTTCCAGAGCCGTTTGGTCCCACTATCACATTTGTTCCCGGATCAAACTGTGTCTCGAAGCTTTTATGATTTCTGTAATTGGTAAGTTCTAGCGTTTTTATTTTCATGTTATTTCTGGCAGACAGTGCAGTAATAAGTCCCTCTACCATTCACTTGTTCGAAAACTACATTGCTTTGGCAATTGGGACAGGTTTTTTTGCCATAGATCCTGAAATAATTCTGATGTGAGCCCTTTTTGCCAAATGGATCCACAAACATTTCGTCGTCAAGTGTAGATCCTCTATGTTCAATACCTTCTCTTAGGATCTCACGTAGACCTTTTAAGAGAGCCCCGCTCTCCTTTTCACTTAGCGAGGTGGTTTTTCTCTTAGGAAGTATCCCTGCCATGAACAATGCGTCGTTTACATAGATATTTCCTGCACCGGCTATGATCTTCTGATCCAACAACACATTCTTGATGATGGAGTTTTTCTTTTTAAGCTGGATGTGGAATGCGCTTGAGGTAACGTTCTCATCAAGAGGGTTTAGACCATACTTCTGTTCAAGTTCTTTGTATCCACTCTGATCCTTAATTTCCATTTTGCCGAACATTCTCATGTCGTTGTAGGCAAGATTCAAGGTCTTTCCACTCTTGGAGAGAGTAAGCAGGACTCTTTCCCACCTGAAAGGTTTGCTTTCTAACTTTCTGAACATAAGCTGCCCGGTCATAGCGAGGTGTACTACTAGGTATCTTTTGTCGTCAAGCTCAAAAACTATGTTTTTTGCATAGTTGGAGATCTTATTGATACTTCTGCCTATGAGTGCTTTCTGGAAATCCTCCACCACAGGGCTAACCCTAAAAATACTATCAACGGTTACTTTTTCTATCCTGAAATCTCTTATGTTCTTATCAAGAGTTTGAGCTATTGTTAATACTTCCGGTAGTTCTGGCATGTTCCTCCCATTTCCAATGAACGAAGTCGGCGAATTCCTTTTTAAACCTTTCCTTTCCGAACCTTTGAACATATATTTTACTCTGTTGGCCATCAAAAGCCTTGCTATCAATCTTATCGTCAAATATCTTTATTGTAGACACTAAGGACTCGGTTGAGACCTCTTCGAAGAACATACCGTCTATATTTTCTCTGATGGTTTCTATTGGCCCCCCAGATCTGTGGGCAAGCACCGGTTTACCATGAGATAGGGCCTCTATGGGTACAATGCCAAAGTCCTCATCAACAACTGGGAATAGGACACCCTTGCAGCCCTCTATGATCTTGCTTTTCTGTTCCTCTGATACATGTCCCAAGAATTGGATATTCTGACCTGCCAATTTCTTCAAACGCTTTTCCTCAGGTCCCGTTCCTACTATCTTTAGCGGTATGTTCAGAAGGTTAAAAGCTGAAATCAGGATGTCAAAATTCTTGTATGCTGCCAATCTGCCTAAAGCAAGGTAATAAGGTTTTTCAAGGTGTGGCTCTTTTTCTGGCTGTGCCCTATCTACATCTACTGGGGGATATATCACAACAGACTCTCTTTTGTAGAACTTCCAGATCCTTCTTTGGGTCTCTTTTGAATTAGTGAGGAGAAAGTCTGGTCTTTGTGCAGATGAGAAATCCCAAATTCTTAAAAAATGATCTATCAAGGCTACTGCAGGCTTGTGATACCACTTATTTCTTTTTCTGCTTTCCACTGAATATTTGTACAAAAACCTTGGGGGAGTGTGGATATAGCTTATGTGAAGTTGGTCAGGAGTTGTGAGTACTCCCTTTGGCCAGGCAGTACCATCTGAGACAACAATATCGTAGTCCCTAAGGTCAAAACTCTCAAACAACAGTGGCATAAGAAAGGTGAGATATTTTGGGAACAACTTTAGGAAAGGATTTTTTCCCGTGATTATTTTTCTCCTGGTTATAGTCTCAGGTATGCTCTTGGGATTGTAGATACCTGTATAGATAGGTGCATCCGGAAAGATCTCTGCTATAGCCTCCAAGGTCTTTTCTGCCCCTCCATATTGGACCAAATAGTCATGTATCAAAACCACTCTTGGCTTCTTCATGGCCTAATTATACTAGAAG
>JBAZBO010000035.1:0-9936 GCA_041671425.1 Patescibacteria group bacterium
CGGGACTTAAGGATTTCACTTTTTTCTTTAATGTATCTTTCTCAAAAAGAAACTTCCTGAGATATCCATAAGCTTCTCCTATATAACACCCTGTTTTGTTCATGAACTCTTCAAGGATGTTTTGTTTAAGATCTAGTTCTGACTGAACCTGTGAGTAATACCCCACTCTGATGGCATTTCCCAATGTTATTACTCCAGCAGTTAATGGCTCCTCCCCAATGATCATCTTTATGATGGTAGTCTTGCCCGCACCATTGGGACCAAAGAGCCAAACTTTTTCCTTACCCCGCACTTCAAAATCCAGATCCTCAAAGATCACTTTCTCTCCATACTTCTTGGTCACATTCTCAAACCTAATCATTAGCTTTCCTGCACGGACATCAGTATCAAATGCAATAGCCCTCATTCTCTTGGAAACATACTTTTCTTTTTGATTAGCCTCGATTTCCCTTTCCATCCTTTTCTTGGCAGCCCCTACGGCACCACTTCGGGCCTTTCCGTCTTTTATCTTACGGACATTCTCCAGAAGCCTTTCCAGCTTTTCCTTGTGCTTCAGGAAAAGTATGTATTCCTGATCCCACTTCTCTATAAGTTTCATCTTTTCAGCCTTGTAGTTATCGTAATCACCCACAAATCGAAATACCTGAAGCTTATCTATTTCCCATATCTCATCTACCGTATTGTTCAAAAAAGACCTGTCGTGCGAGATCATCACCACTGCCTGATCCAAAGACCTGATGTAATTCTCAAACCAAATAATGCCATCTATGTCCAAATGGTTGGTAGGTTCATCTATAAAAAGCACAGTGGGGTCGGAAAGCATCACCTCAATAAGCTTTACCTTCATCTTCTGTCCCTCACTGAGGGTGTTAAGCATTTGATAAGGATCATAATTGCGGAACTTAAGCTGGCTGGTAAGGAGGTCTATTTTGTAGCTGTCTGATTTTGTCTCTAGTCTACTCTCCAGATAGTAACCCACCATTTCATCAGGAAAACCAAACTCCTGAGGGATGTAGCCAAGCACTTCATTTTGCATTTCAATACTGCCAGAATTGGCCTCTTCCTCACCGGCCAATATCTTTATCAGAGTGGATTTACCACACCCATTTCTGCCAACCAATCCGATCTTTCTTCCATTGCCGATCTTGAGATCCACACCAGTAAAAAGATCAACACTCGAATAATTTTTGCTTAGGCCTTTTACCGTTATCACGTTGTAGATGATAACAATACTAGTTGAGAAAAAGCAAAGGCCATGACACCCGAGTGGCTCCCCAGCCGTTGAAGGTGTCATGGCCTTTATTCCAAAAAACTGACCTCTATCTCGGTCTCTCTTCTCTACACCTCCAACTCCATAGATTTACAGGATCAGCAATGGCGCATGCTTACTAACCTGTACCGGAGCAAGGAAACGAGCCGGATCACCTCCCTTCGGCGCCTGCTGAACAGCCATAAGGGTCACGAAAACCTCCTTCCTTTATGGGACAGAAAGTAAAACGGTGATGCAGCTCTTTGCTGCTTAATATAGGATATAACTACAGATTTAAAAATTACAAGAATATTCGGTAAATATTCGCGGGGGAGAGATTACTCGATGGATTTTATCCTGGTAGCGGCACGGCCAACTTTACCTCTCAGGTAGTACAGTTTGGCTCTTCTTACCTTACCTTTTTTGACTATATCAACACGATCAATGTTTGGGGAGAAAAGCGGAAAGATCCTTTCCACTCCAACACTATCAGCACCAATCCTTCTTACTGTGAAAGTCTTGGAATTTCCTGAACCCTTTTTTGAAATGACAATGCCTTCGTATGGCTGAAGTCTAGTGCCACCACCTTCTATGATCTTGTAATGGACCCTTACGGTATCACCCACACCAAAGTCCGAAAGACCTGTGGAAACGACTTTATTTTCTTGTGTTAATTCCTCTTTTGCCATATTAGCCCAATGAGACTACCAAATATATTGGCAAATATCAATTACTAACTGTAACCTGGGTTCTTACCTCTACTTTTATACCAGACTTATCAGCAGATATCTTTACATCATCCCCTGCCTTCAGCTCTCCGGAAATGAGCATCGAAGACAGTACATTCTCCAATTCCCGCTGTATCAATCTTCTTAGCGGACGCGCACCATATTCTTCACTAAAACCATTTTCGGCAAGATATTCCTGCGCTTTTTTGTCGACGTTAAGTTGAATTCCCTGCTCTTTGAGAAGACCTTCGGTTTTGTGGATCATCCTGGTAGCTATCATACTTATATCTTCGCGCCTCAATGAATTGAAGATCACTATCTCGTCTATTCTATTCAAAAACTCTGGCTTGAATGTGTCTTTAAGGATACCTTTTATGCGGGACTCAAACTCACCCCTTTGTTCTTCAGATGTTTTGATCTTCTTGTCCCCAAAACCTATCTCTGCTCTTCTTAGAATCTCAGAGCCAACGTTTGAGGTCATTATAAGGATAGTATTCTTAAAATCTACGGTTCTACCCTTGCCATCGGTTAGTCTTCCATCTTCCATGATCTGCAAAAGTGAGTTGAACACATCAGGGTGAGCTTTTTCTACTTCATCAAGAAGAATTATTGAGAAAGGCTTGCTTCTGACTATTTCAGTCAGATTTCCACCTTGTTCAAACCCCACATATCCTGGAGGTGCACCTATCATCTTGCTAACAGTGTGCTTCTCCATGTATTCACTCATATCCAGCCTGACTATCATATTCTCATCACCGTACAAAACCTCAGCCAATGCTTTTGAGAGCTCAGTCTTGCCAACCCCAGTTGGACCCAGGAATAGAAAGGCTCCTATTGGCCTATTCGGGTCCTTCAAGCCTGCCCTGGCCCTTCTAATGGCCTCAGAAACCACCTTTACAGCCTCTTCCTGATCTACAAGCCTTTCGTGGATCTTGTCCTCCATATGGATAAGCTTTTCCTTCTCTTCCATGCTCAACTTATCCAGGGGTATACCAGTAGCCCGGGAGACTACCTTGATAACATCGGCATCAGTTACATCAGGTATCTCTTCCAGCTTGGTCTTGGTCCATATCTCCAGAAGTTCATTCTTTACGACCTCTAAAGAGGCAAGTTTACCTTCCAGATCTTTCTTTTCTACATCAGGTAGATCCTTCTTCCTCATCTTGGTCTTTATATCTCCTATCTGATTCTCAACCTGCTCCAGGTTTACAGGCTCCTTCACTTGGGAAAGCCTCACCAAAGCGCTGGCCTCATCTATAAGGTCTATGGCTTTATCCGGCAAGAATCTATCACTTATGTACCTATCAGAGAATTTTACTGAGGCTTCGATGGCCTCATCAGTGATCTTCACCTGATGATGGCGCTCATACCTATCTCTCAAGCCCTTTATGATCTGCACCGTTTCCTCCAAAGTGGGTTCGTTCACCATAATAGGCTGGAATCTTCTTTCCAAAGCTGCATCCTTTTCAATATATCTTCTATATTCATCTATAGTGGTAGCCCCAACCATCTGAAGCTCTCCTTTTGAAAGCGCCGGCTTTAGGATATTTGCTGCATCCATAGAACCTTCAGCGGCCCCTGCGCCTACTACAGTATGAAGCTCATCCAAAAATAAGATTATCTGACCCTGAGCTCCTATAACCTCATCTATTATGTCTTTTAGTCTCTTTTCAAACATTCCCCTATGGGTAGTCCCAGCCAGAACAGACGCCAGGTCAAGTGCAAACACCCTTTTGCCCCTCAAAGGCTCTGGAACCTGCCCCAAAACTATTTTTTGAGCTAAACCCTCAACAATAGCCGTTTTTCCTACACCAGGATCCCCTATCAATACAGGATTGTTCTTTGTCCTTCGGGAAAGTATGTGGATAACACGTTCTATTTCATTCTTTCTACCAATAACCGGATCAAGTTTGTCCTCCTTGGCAAGATGGGTCAGATCCCTTCCAAACTTATCCAGGATAGAAGTTGAGGTGACTTCTTTTTGAAGTTCTTTATAGCAAACCTCACATAGAGCCATATATACGGTTCTACCGTCAATTATTTGATTAGTGGAAATTACTGCGGGTCTTTGTCCGCATCTGTGGCATATAACCATGTGGATATTCTATCATGGATTAGCACTCACGCAAGGGGTCTGATAGAACGCTGGAAGCCTTAGTGCTCCCACACGTCTGACACAAAAGCTTCTGATATGACGGGGACCTTTTTGACAAAGAGTGCACCGGCTCGGACCATTTCTTCAGACTGGATCTTGGCCCAATCCTCAGCTTGGTCTGCTCTGATCTCTGAAACTATCTCATCATGAACTGTTAGAACAATACTACCATCCACATTTTCTTTTCTTAATCTCTCATTTAGGAACACCAGAGCATACTTCATGGCGTCAGCATTAGTTCCTTGGATCGGATGATTCTTGGCCTGCCGCTCAATGCTTGAGATCTTTTTCCTATATTCCGGGTCGGTCTTTTCGGGGAACGTGTACCATCTTTTTCTCCCACTCGGAGTGCTACTCCAACCGTTCCTGACCGCATCCTTAGATAATCTATCCAAAAATCCTTTAACACTTGGGTAGCTCTTGAAGAAAAGGTTCATATACTCCTCAGCCAATTTTGGCTCTATCTTGAGCTGTGCTGCCAACCCGACAGGTCCCATGCCATACATCAGACCAAAACCAATGGACTTCGCCGCTTGTCTTAGGTCGGGGTATTGTTTCTTGAAATCTTTGTTGTATTCCTTATTGAACATCAACGCGGCAGTATAGGAATGCATGTCCAAATCGTTCAAAAACGCGTCTATCATCTTCTCATCTCCCGAAAGGTCAGCCAGGATCCTCATTTCAATGGACGAATAATCAGCAGTTACAAGTTTGTATCCGGGTTCGGGTGTAAAACAAGTCCTAAAAGGCGCCTCCTCGGAATTTCGAGGGATCTGCTGAAGATTGGGATCTTTACAGGAAAATCTACCTGTAGCAGTACCCATCTGCATAAAGTCCGGATGGAGCCTACCCGTCTTTCTATTGACCTGAGCGAGCAAGGTTTCCCCAAAGGCGGATATGAGCTTTTCATAACCCCGATACTCAGCCAGCACTTGGGCTACCGGATGATTAACAGTTTTGAGTATCTCAGCACCTGTAGAGGGCATATCTAAAGCCAATTTATTGTTGAACAGGTCCAGAAGCTGGGTAGTAGAATTCATATTTATGGCATCTACCGGAGCCCCAAACAGATCTGTCTGGTTGCCATTTCTGTAATAAGTCCTTATCATTTCCTGAAAATTCTTGGCTATTTCATCCCTTTTTTTGGCCAGGTCTTTCAAAATCTGCTTCCACTTATCGGAGTCTATGTGGACACCTCTTATTTCCATGTCACCTACCACCAACGTGGAAGCAAACTCCAGTTTGGCCACATTCACCATACCTTCTTTCTTTAGCTTAGGGGTTTGACCTTCAAATATTGGAAATAGGACCAAAGTATCAAGCGCCGAATAGGATTTCTGCTCATCAGTGATTGGGCCTGTGTAGCTTTGAAAAGATTCCCTGGTGTCTTTTTTAAGCACAAATTGGGCATAATCCTGGGTAAGGACCTGTAGACTGTGGAGCCTCCTTCCCACACCTGCAGTGAGTATTGCTTCAGTAAGCATCGTGTCATAGATATTGGTCATGGAAATACCTGTCTGTACTTTTATAAACTTATAATCAAACTTACCATTATGGGTCAATTTAATTATCTTTGGATTTTCCAGTAAGTTTTTTAGTCTTTCTAGCTTACCCAGATCCAACGCCCTGGGATCAAAGAGATAACTTGTATCTTCAGTCCCAATCTGCACCAAGAGAAGTTTTTCAAGATGAGGATCCAAGCCTGTGCCTTCAACATCAACACCTATGATGGAAGCTTTTTCTAAGACATCAAGGGCTTTGTTGGCTCCTTCTATATCAGTTATGTATTCAAATCTGGGGTTGTTTGGGTCGAATTTCAAATCCACGAATTTATCATAGCACTTAAGTCACGGATAATTCACAAACCCTCTTTGTACTATCTATAAGTTTTTGGAAATAAGGTCTCGGACCACGCCAGCGTCAGCTTTTCCCTTGGTTTCTCTCATCACCATACCCACCAAGAACTCTATCGAGGATGTCTTGCCCTTTCTGTAGTCATCGATAACACTCGGATTTGCAGCAAGAACCCTTTCAATAACAGGCATAAGATCACCAGTACCACTGATCTTGTCTTTGGCCTGATCTTGCACCTTCATATATTCATCAACACTCATAGCTAGATACTCGGGCTTATTTAGAAGGTTATTGGCTGTCAAAACAGCGTCCTGACCCTTCCCCATAAGCTCCTCGAACATACAAAGGGCTTCGGATGAAACCAACCGTCTGGAAATAGCACTTGTAAGTCCATAATCTTTGCAAAATCTATCAGCCTTCTGCTCTGGCAACTCGGGAAGTCTTTTCCTTAGCTCCTCGATATATGTATCATCAAAGACCATCGACGGGATATCCGGCTCAGGAAAATATCTATAGTCATGGGCTTCTTCTTTTATTCTCTGGGAAACTGTAGATTTGGTAGCTTCATCGTAACCCCTATTTTCTTGAATTACTTTCCCTCCAGACTTAAGGATCTCTATCTGCCTGGTCACTTCAGCGTTTACCGCATTCTCCAGAAACCTGAAAGAATTTATGTTTTTTATCTCAACTTTATAGTTAGGCAGCTCAGTATCTGGCATCTCAGGTGTTCTGATGGAAATATTGGCCTCCAGCCGCATCTGACCCTTTTCCATATCCGCATCGCCTACCCCAGTAGATCTAAGGATCTGCTGAAGTCTCTTGGAAAATTCCACCGCATCCTCTATAGAAGTAAACACGGGTTTGGTCACAAGCTCCCCCAATGGCATACCTGACTTATTAAAATCTATCAGGGTCATACCTTTTTCATGAAAAGATTTGGCCGTATCCTCTTCCATATGGACCCTTTCAATTTCTACGATCTTGCCAGAATCAAGTGTCACACTGCCACCGGAACAAAGTGGGTGCTTGTATTGGCTGATCTGATAACCTTTGGGCAGATCGGGATAGAAATAATGCTTCCTGTCAAAGCGGGACTCTTTGTTTACAGTACCACCCAGTGCCAGTCCAAAAAGCTGAACCTTCCTGATAGCGTCCTGATTAGGTACAGGTAGAGCCCCAGGTAGACCAAGGCAGGTAGGGCAAGTGTGAGTGTTTGGTTCCGCGCCATAGATATCAGCACCACATGCGCAAAACATTTTCGTAGCAGTTTTAACGTGAAAATGAACCTCTAGTCCTAAAACTAATCTATAATCTTTCATAACCTTACTCCTAAAGCTTCTAAACCTTTCTTCAGCTTCCCAACCGCATCGGTAAGTACATAGTGTGGGGGCTCATAATTAGTTTCATGGACTATATTGTTCCTTATCTTGTGTGCTTCCCAGATCTTGTTAAGTGTTATGTTGTCAAAAAGATCAGCCCCGTTTTTTAGCCGTTCTCCAAGTGAATTACCTTCGACTATATCCCTCAAAGCATTATCAAGACATTTATCAGCAGTAATGAGGGCTTGCCTCAACTGGCTAGGTGACTTACCTGCCAATAAAACCTCAACATTCTTCCAGTCAGTCTTGATCTTAATAACAGTCTCCGACGTTACGGTCTTTTTCTTCTTTATACCAAGTAGGAACTCCAGAATACCCATCTCTAAACCCCCTTTGGGAATTTAATAAAGTCAGTAGCTGATTGGAACGACTTGGCCACACCCAATACCGTGGATTCAGCAAACATCGGGCCAAGGAACTGAAGCCCTACCGGTAACCCATCTGAGAAACCACAATTCACAGTAATACCTGTAATCCCTGCTATAGCAGCGGGCAGATTCAAAACGTCCATCATCTCTCCAAACATAGAATCCCCCTCACTCTCGCCAATTTTCACTGCAGTTACATGCATAGTAGGACCTAGAATAACATCAACTTTCTCAAATGCTTTTTCAAAATCGTCAATAAGCAAAGTCCTTACTTTCTGGGCTTTGGAATAATATTGGTCATAGTATCCGGCACTCAACGCGTAGGCCCCAAGCATCATCCTCTTCTTGGCTTCAAAACCAAAGCTAGACCTATCATTTCCAAATCTTATACCATCATATCTTGCGAGGTTGGAAGATACCTCAGACCTTTGGAGAATCGTATAGACAGCGATCGAATATTTGGGATCTATCAGATCAAGATCGATTATATCGGCCCCAAGGTCTCTAAGGACAGAAAGTGACTTCTCAACCGCTTCTCTGACACCAGGAGCAAGATCCATCTCAAAGTACGACTTAGGTCTTCCTATCTTTAAGCCTTTCAAACTTACATTGGCTGTATTTGCCAAATAATTCTCAACAGGAACGGGTGACGTGGTGGCATCATGGAGATCATTACCGGCTATAGTCTGCAGTATCAAAGCTGCATCTTCAACGTTCTTAGTTATGGGGCCGGGTGAATCTGTTGAAGATGCCATAGCAATAAGGCCATATCTGGAAACTCTGCCATATGTAGGCTTAAGACCCGTAACACCACACCAAGAGGCCGGGCATCGTATGCTGCCACCAGTCTCACTGCCAATAGCAAACAAACACATGTGTGAAGCCACCGCAGCAGCAGAACCACCTGAAGAACCTCCAGGCACCCTAGTAACATCCCAAGGGTTTTTCGTAGTAAAGAAATCCGAAGTCTCGGTCGATGAGCCATGCGCCCAAGCATCCATATTGGTCTTACCGAGTAATATGGCACCCGCATCCTTTAATCTCTGTGTAACAGCAGACTCATATGGAGGAACGAAATCCTCCAGTACCTTGGACGAGGCAGTAGTTTTCACACCTTTTGTGCAGAAATTATCTTTACAGGCATACGGCATACCCAAAAGTGGTTTTGCCTCAAAAGCCTGTAATCCCTTTTGCTTGATTTCTTTATCAGCCTCTTCAGCCGACTGCAAAGCTTCTTTTCCCGTTACGGTAACAAAAGCTTTGATCTCAGGATCAGATCTCTCAATAGCCGACAGGCAATCTTGCACAATAGCCTGACTGGTGATATCACCATGCTTAAGCTTTTCCAATGCTGAATTGACAGTAAGTTCGTTGAGTGTCATTGATCCCTATTGAAAACCGCCTTAGTGGCAAACTTGTTATCCACTACTTCTTTGGCATTTGATAACGCCTCTTCTTTAGTTAAAGAATTTCTTGTCTGCGTATCATCTCTGTAGACATTTACAAGACCTGTTACTTGATATGTTTCAACTACGGTCTTGGTGTCAAGCTCATCTAGGATGTTTATATAGTTTAGGGTATCTGTTAATACTTCAGAAAGCTTCTCGCTCTCAACTTCTGATAGGTGAAGATTACACAGGGTGGCAATATGTTCTATATCCTTTTTTTCAAGAGCCATAATGACCAGTATATAGCCAAATCACATACTTTCAAGCCTT
Organism: Patescibacteria group bacterium; assembly: GCA_041671425.1. Taxonomy (GTDB): domain Bacteria; phylum Patescibacteriota; class WWE3; order UBA101185; family UBA10185; genus JBAZBO01. Next base: position 9,452 of record JBAZBO010000035.1, read on the forward strand.
CTTATCCTTTCTTCGATCGACGGATGCGTATCAAAAAGCCCAGCTACGGATCTGCCTATTCCACTTTTAATCGGGCTTACAATATAAAGGTGGGCTGTAGCACCATTGGCTGCCTCCAGGATCTCAGAGTCCACGGAAAGCTTCCTTAATGCACTTGCCAACCCTGACGGATATCTCGTCAATAAAGCTGCAGTGGAATCAGCAAGGTATTCTCTGTTTCTGCTTATAGCCAGTTTGATCAACGTAGAAATAATTGGACTTAAGATAAGAAATATTAGGCCGATCAGTAGGATAATCCCTCCAGCCGATGAATTACCTGATCTTCTTCGCGAACCATAGAATCTACCTCTAAAGACGAAGTCAGCAATCATAGTTACCGTACCCACCAAAATGCTCACAATAGACATAAGCCTAATATCATAATTACCTATATGGGAAAGCTCATGAGCTATGACCCCTTCAAGTTCCAGCTTCTCCAACCTCTC
>JBAZBO010000036.1:0-9783 GCA_041671425.1 Patescibacteria group bacterium
CGGCATATGGAAAATCCTCGTCAAACAAACCTTCTTTGATCAGAAAATCTCTTTTGTATGAAATATTGCAGGTCCACGCGTGCCTCCAGTTTGCATATATACCTTGTATCCTGTAATAGCTGAAAAGTGGGCCTTTATGCTCAAGCCATTTCATAAATGCCGTTGTAGGTATGTCTTTATCCCATGCAATGAGCCCCAAAACCGCAAAGTTATCAGTGGGAAATTGATTGTGGAATTTAACATGCTCGCTTATCAATGTTCTTGTGGCAAATGTGTCGTCATTGATTATTAAAACTACACTCCCACTGGCTTGAAGTATGCCTTTGTTTCTGGCTGCAGCGGGGCCTTTGTGAACATTTGCGAGATATACCAACTTAATACCAGTAGGCACCTTTATTGACTCAATTACCTGCTTTGTTTCGTCGGTGGAGCCATCATCAATAACACAGATCTCGATCTTGTCTTTAGGGTAATCCTGGTCGAATAACAAACCAAGTGACCTTTGTAGGACATCACAGCGGTTATAGGTGGGTATTATGACTGATACTTTTGGATAGTTTTTTAGATCTGAACTCATTAGGTTTATTTTTTCTGGTGGGCTCCACAGGGCTCGAACCTGTGACCTTTCGGATGTAAACCGAATGCTCTAACCAACTGAGCTAGGAGCCCAAGACGTTTCTATTTTATCAGATAATCACAATTTGTGAGTTGAATTGCTTGCCAATTGCCACATTATTTGCCAATATCAACCCAAGCATGAAGTATATGAAATATCTTCTAGTATTCTTAATACCCGCTGCACTTGGTATATATCTTGGCTTTGGTAGGGGAAGTTCTCCAAAAAGCGCTGGTGGATATGTAGAGACTCCAGATATTCCTGATGTTGTGCAGGAGCAAGATGTACAAGGAGAAAGCACCAATGTATCTAAATCAACATTTTCTGAGCTAAGGGATCTGATGAAAGGTACCAAAGGCACTTACTCTTTGTATATCAAAGATCTCCAAACAAACGTGGTCAATGACTACAATTCAGACCTTTTCTACAACACGGCCTCTGTTTTCAAAATATACATGGCGGTATCGGTGATGAAGAATATTGAGCAAAAGAACATAAATATGGACTTCTATTACAAGATTACTTCCGCTGACTATGAGGGTGGTACTGGGGTTCTGCAGTACGAGAGTGTGGGATCAAGATACAAGGTTTCTGAGCTTCTGGATCTGGCTATGAGGAAATCTGACAATGTGGCTCAGAACATCCTGATCAGAGCTATAGGTAAGAATTATATAAACGATGATACTTTTTCCATTGATAATGACTCTTCTGCCAGAAAGATTGGAGTTTTCCTGGAAAACTTCTACGAAAATAAGTACATTACCAAGGAATCTAGAGATTATCTGCTGGCTCTTATGGAGGAGACAGATTTTGATGACAGGATCAACCTTGGTTTGTCATCTGGCACTACTTTTGCCCATAAGATTGGTAATTGGCCAAATCTGAACTCCTGGCATGACTGTGGAATAGCCACAAAGGGCTCAAAATCGGCTGTAGTTTGCCTTTTGAGCAAGAATACCTCATACAATGACTACTTGGTTATTGCTAAGCATGTAGGTCAGTACACTGACAGCTCTTTGTAAACCCACGATCCATATTAGAAAAACCCACAGGTAAAGCGTATAATGGCCCAAATGCAGGGTATCATCTATCTAAACAACACATCAAAAGGCACTCATACTGAGGAAGAAGACCAGGTTGTGCCCAAACCTGACGAAAGTACCACTTACCAACCCCCTTTAGAGGAAGTAGTGGTAAATGAAGATAAAAGACGCGAGTCGGATATTGAAGAGGACAAGATAGTGGAAAAATCTATAGATGACAACAAACTCTCTGGACCTTTCAGGAAGTACCTTAAAAGTTACAATGATGCAGTCCTGGAGGAAGAAAAGAAGTGCACAAACCCCATATATGTTGACGAAATAGCGTCCAAAGTGGCTCAATTCTACGAATCTGTCAGAAGGATAGTAGATTGGAAAGAAGAGCATCTTATACGTAGGTCTGCCATTGAGAGGATCCTCAGGAGGAGTTTTGTATCGCAAATATATGGTATGAGCCTTGTACCTGACGTGGATGCTTCCAAGATAGCAGAACCAATAGCATTTGAGCTTGTCAGAAGTGGTCATTTCAAAAATGGGACTATCTCAAGGGGTAAAATCCTAGATATCCAGCAGATCTTGGAGAAGTACCTTCATATTTTAAAGAATGTGCACATGAATGGTGAGGATAAAGGGCGTTCAAGGAAAGAGGTTGAATCAAAAATAAAAAGAAAGATAAATTTCACCCGCTGGGCACTTGAGCTAGCATCCTGTGAAATAGAATATATGCTCGATCCCCCGCTTAGGGAGTATGCATTGCTAGACTTGATGGTAGATAGTTTGATGCAAAGGATAGATGTTGTACCTGTGGGTAAGATGTCTGATGTGGACGTGCACTTGCAGACTTACATTGCTGTCAGAAAGGCGCTTTTCAATTTTGATGCCCCCATGATTGACTTTGATATTATGAGGCTTAAACACCCGGATTTTTTCGGCTCTTCAGTAGATCTTACTCGCATAGCCAGAGACATACCCCAAGTTTGGGAAGAGCTGGAAACTGATCTTAATCACCCCAAAGCTCCAGATTTTTATGCCATTGCAGAGAGATATGATGCCCCATACCTTCTTATTGGCGATGCTATGAACAAGTCTCATAAGAATTCTCAGAATGTCGATGATATGGTTTCACATCCAGCTGATTTCCTTCCAGCAATTGAGGAAGTCTACAATACCAGATTAGCAACACTCAAGAAAAGGCTATACAAACTGGCGATTTTCTCTACTTTATCTATTTTTATTGCAGGTGGGGTGAGCCTTTTGATATTTGAGATCCCCATAGCAACTCTTATTAGAGGATATTTCAGCCCTTGGGCTATTGTGGCAGATCTAGCTATTCCCACCGCTTTAATGTTCCTTTTGGTGAGCATCATAAAACCACCTTCAAAGGATAATCTTGCAGTGGTCAAAGACGAGATCCAAAAGATAGTCTACAAGGTGAGAGATCTTGACGTGTATGAGATCAGGTTTATCACGAAGAAAAGGAAGTTCCAAAATATTATCTTCGCCATTGTTTACTTAGCTGGAGGATTTTTCTCTTTGTATTTTATATACTGGCTTTTCAAAGTTGCAAATGTGCCGTGGTCATCCCTTTATATTGATACTGTAAATGTGGCTATGGTTGTATTTGCGGCTATGGTGATAAAGCAGAGATCCAATGAGCTCACAGTTATAGAAAGGGACAACCTTTTTGATTTTGCATTGGAACCGTTCTCGATTCCTTTGGCCAAGATTGGAGCCTGGATTTCTAGCAAGTGGAGGGAATACAACATAGTGAGTATTCTATTTGGTGCGCTTATAGACTTGCCTTTTGCTACCTTTGTAGCAGGTCTTGAGGGTTGGAGGAATTTCATAAAAGAAAAAAGGTCCGGATTGCACTAAATGGCAGGCCCACCAGGATTCGAACCTGGAACAGCGGTTTTGGAGACCGATATGATGCCATTTCACCATGGGCCTAAGTCCCGTAAATTATACCATCCAAATCATCGCCAACATTATTTGATATCATATAAACATGAGGATCATCAGAGTGCTCCTTTTCCTTTTGGTACCCATTTTATTGGTTTTCGTTGCTGGGGTGGTCAGTATAGGTTACTCAGTTGGCAAATACTGTAAAACAGCCACAGACCTTTATCACTCGGATTGCGCTTCCTCTCTTCTTACCTATATTACCGATGAGCAGAACATTCATGATCTGAGAGTAAAATCAGTTTGGGCAATTGGTCAGATAGCAGATCCAAGGTCAGTCATAGTATTGGAAAGTCTTGAAATGAACAATTTTTGCCAAGGTGACAACTCGTGTGAATATGAGATCACAAAGGCTATAAGATGGTGTTCAACTGACAAAAACAAGCTAAGCCCTATCTGGAGAGAGTTATTTCTTTAGCCCTTTGGTTGATTTGGATGCCCAATATTTGTTAGCTTCAAAAAGTGATTCAAAAGTACCTGCATCTGTCCAAAATCCTTTAAGTTCTGACCAAAGCATTTTTCTTTCTTTAATATACATGTTGTTTATATCAGTTATTTCCAGTTCTCCCCTTTTTGATGGTTTTAGCTTCCTGATCTTGTCAAAAAGTGTACAGTCGTAGATATACAAACCCGTTACTGCAAAGTCCGACTTTGGCTTAGAAGGTTTTTCTTCGATTTCGATGACTTCTCCCTTACTGTCAAAAGCGGGAACACCAAATCTTTGAGGGTCCTTAACTTTTCTAAGGAAGATCTCTGCTCCACCCTTGAAGTTATGCACTTCCTTTGAAATGTCCGCATCGGTGGTGTTGTCCCCAAGAATCACTACTACAGACTCGTTGTCTGCAAAATCTTCACCACAGGAAATGGCACCGGCGATACCAAGAATGTCTTCATCCTGAAAGGCATATTCTATTTTCTTTAAACCAACATCCTCACCATTTCTAAGTACATTGATAAAATCACCTGAATGTGGCTCGCTTACTACTATAAGGACATCAGTTACACCGGCTGATACAAGAGTATCTATGGGGTAGAAGATCATTGGTTTGTTATACACCGGCAATAGGTGCTTATTCGTAGCCCTTGTTAATGGATATAGTCTAGTGCCTTTTCCGCCAGCGCAGATGATACCTTTCATAGTTGTTATGCTTTAGCTTTATCTATGAACGCCTGGATCTTTGGAAGGTTTTCTTCCGGTTTGGGCACATTTTCCAGATCTAGAGACGTTCCACCAAAGAAATTCAGGGTTATCGTACCATAATTAAAGAAATCGGCAATTACCGACTGGTTTATCTTCACTGAGATCACACTTCCCAAACCAAATGACACGTGAGAAGACCCAAACATCCCATCTATTACATGAACGTTGTTATCATAAAACTCATATCTTCTGGTATGCCATTTCCTATTGGCAAACATTACGACGAAGTAGAACAAGGCGGAACAAAAGGTAAAAAGCAGTGTCCCTATAGCAAAGATCAGAGGTCTTGAGAGTAAAAAAGAGAATATTCTTGTTAGAAAGACAATGAGAAAGATAAGTAACAGTACAAATGGGATGGCGATTTTAAACAACTCAATAGACAGGGCTCTTCTGGATTGGGTTATTATTAACTTCTCCAATGGCTTGCTCGCTATGATTGGATTATATATTCGATACAGCTTAAGTCAAGTTACAGACTTCTTAGTCGTCGTTGTCAGGTCTTTCAATCTGTGCACTTATCCCCGAGTTTATAGATTTTATGAGCAGCTTATGAAAATCGTTCTTGGAAAATTCTTCAAGATAGCTCTTAAGCTCTTCATATTTAGTTTCAGGAAGGCTTCCCTTCTCTTGATTGAGGTGGTACCTGTAAGTGATGAACTCCACTAATATCTTTTTTACTATCTTCTCTTCATTAAGTATCCCTTTGTTTACAAGGGATGATTTTACTATCTGAGTTATTACTCCCCATGGTACTGCACATTCGTCACCTATTAGTCTGTACATTATTGAGTGGGTGTCCAGATCATCAGATAGATCAAATATTCGTGATTCAATTGAGGTAAGGTTTTCTGGATGTATCGATTTCTTTGATGATATGACCTTTGTAACAGGTATGAATCCCAAAGTCTTTGTCTTTTCTATCCTTAGCTCAATGAAGTTATTCTTAAAAAGATATGCAAAAGAAGCCTCTGACAAAAGATTTCCCAGTTTTGATACAGAGACCTTGTTTCTATTGGGAAGCTCCTCCTTGTTTTGAAGTAGCCCCGCCTCTGAAACAAACCTTTCTGCGTACATGTACATGACCTCTGAGAAGTTAAGTTCTGAGTTATTCATACAACAAGTCTATGATGCTTTATGATCGAATTCAAATCTACTGGATCTCTTTGAATATCTTTGACTTCACGGGAATAAGAGCAATAGATCCTAATATGCAAAGAAGTGAAACAACAATTATGAGAGCGTTATATCCATACTCATTGGCAATGTACCCCCCGAGTGTTGCCAATGCCGCGCTGCCTAGATCTATAAATGTGTAATAGACACCCCACTCAGTACCTTCCATGTCTTTATCAATATGTCTGGTGAACAACGCCATATAAGCAGGGTAAGTAATAGCACTAAAAACTCCCAATAGCATTTGAAGTGTGTAAAGCTCCCAGATTGTGGATATACCTAAATATGCAAAGTGTAAGATTCCTACAATTACACTTCCTAAAACCATAATATAGTAATCATCTTTCTCCCCTTTTATTCTATCTAGTAAAGTTGCAAGTGGGATTTGGAATATGCTTCTGGCCACTAGATATATTGAGATCGAAAGGCCTATTGTGAATTCATTTGCCCCTTCGATATATTCGGTAACAAACAAAGCATAGAGCGGTGAGAACATTCCCATTGCCCCCACTATTATCATATCTGAAAATATTAGAAGTCTTATGAGTGGGTTTATTTTGAATAAAAAAAGGTTGTGTTTTTTGTGTGAGCTTATCTTCACACATTAAATTATAGCGGGGTTTGATGTAAATATGAACAGCAGATCAATCTAGCACTTACCTTATTATCTCGTGTTCAAACCATTGTTCCTGAAACATTACGTTATGTTCTATCTCAGCATCAGACAAGTTCACGCCTTCTGGAACGACAACAAGCTTGTCGTCATCATCGTTTAGTCTGTGAATTATGGCTGTTACTGTGCCTTCACCCTTGTTCAAAGGTTCATTTGTGCCAAGAAAATATGCGTCAAGCTCCTCACCGTCTGGAGCCATTACGTTTTCGATGTAACCATAGTTGGCAGTGTAAAGAAAGCCATGTTTTGGATGTTTTGAATTTATGGGGCGATCTATAACTACAGTAACTTTCTTACCAAGGTATTCTTTTGATAATTTCAGACTTTCTGATATGGGGTTCATTTGCAGACAGCTGTGGGCATAGGAGATGAAGGTTTTCCATGTTCAACCCATCTCCCGTTCAAACATATCCAGTTATCCTCACCGCCTGTGGACAAGACTCTGAGCGCAACAACTACAAACATCGCTAACAAAGTAACCAGCATAACCCAGACAAATTTAGTTCCACCTTTTTTCCTAATTTTGTACACATTAGTATACTAACGCATTCATGGCAGATTTGCATTTTGGCTAAGAAATTAGCACAATGTCAGCATGGAAATGAGAATTGATGCTTTTTTATCAAAACATGGCTTTGCCTCAAGGCGAAATGCTAAAGATATGATCGAGCTAAGAAGGGTAAAACTGAACGGTCTTGATGTAGAAGAGATAGTTAGGGTTGATCCTGATAAGGATGTTGTTGAAATTGACGGAAAAGTCTTTGATCCTAAGAATCACAGTTTAAGATACATCCTTTTTAACAAACCTTTGAACGTGCTTAGTACTACATCTGATGACCGTGGAAGAAAGACTGTACTCGACTATATAAAAGTATCAGAGAAGGTCTATCCCGTTGGAAGGTTGGATTATAATTCTACAGGGTTGATGCTTTTGACCAATGACGGGGATCTTGCATTGAAACTCACGCATCCGAGATACCAGGTTCCAAAGACTTATGAGGTTGATGTAGATAAAAGGCCTAATGAAGACCAGTTGAGAGAGTTGGCTGCTGGTGTTGAGATATATGAGACAAAGACATCACCTGCGCAAGTTAAAGTGCTTGGAGAAAGAAGACTTGAGATAGTGATAAAGCAAGGCATGAAAAGGCAGATACGGGAGATGTGTAAAGCCGTTAATCTAAGAGTGGTTTCATTGACACGTACACGTATAGGAAGTCTTGGATTGGATGGTTTGGGATTAGGTGAATTTAGAGACCTAACCAAAGAAGAAATAGACAAGCTGAGAATTATTTAACGAATCACTAAGTTCTCAATCAAGCCTCTTTTGAAATCATCAAGTTTGTTAGAAAATCTCAGCTGTTGTGGTACGAGAGAGGTGGCAGTCATTCCTGGTAGTGAGTTAGTTTCTAGGTAGTACAATGTTCCATCCTCTGAAAGGATATAATCAGACCTAGAATAGTACCCCAGCCCTAGCTCTTCATGTATTAAATTATTTATAGTAATCAGTTCTTCTGTTAACTCATTGCTTATATGTGCAGGTGTAATCTCTTCAGAGCCATTCTCGCTATATTTCGCATGGTAGTCAAAGAATTCCGATTTGGGGATTATCTCAGTTGGATATAATTTCATAAACCCACCATTTTCTCTTACTGAGCCAAGTGATATCTCAGTACCTTTTATGTACGGTTGAAATATATAGTCTTTGCTAAACATTGGTAGATGTTCCTCCAACTCTTCTTTGTTTTTAATAAGACGTACCCCTACAGAAGACCCTAAGTTATTGGGTTTTGCTATAAAAGGAAATTCGAGATCACTATAATTTTCGCTTGTGGCAACAGTTTGAACCAAATTGCTAACTTTTCTTTGGCTTCTTAATTTATCCATAGAAAGTTCACACGATTTAGAGTCAGAACCCGTAAAAGGTATGTGGTGTTGCTCAAACAGTTTTTGTATATAGCCATCTTCTACAAACTCACCATGTGAAGCGATTATTACTACTGAGTTACTACTTTTGAGCCAATCCAGAAATCCATCTATAGGCATCTTCTTTTCATTCACATAAAAGTGACTGTCGGTTCCCCAATCTATGGATATAGGAGAGAATTCCTTGTACAGCTCTTGGAAAAAGCTCCTGGTACCAAATGATACCTCTCTTTCTGATGAGGGCCCTCCATAAAGTATTACTAAGTTGTCATGTTTATCACGCATATCAGGAATGGGTGGTGATCCTATTTTTCCAACCATTTATAAAAGTATTTCCTGGGCATAATGTATCTGCTACCTCACAATGCCCATAGACTTTGTTTTCCGGGATGTTGTGCTTATTTAGAACGTATTTGACTGAATTAATAGCCTCATCAGTTGGTTCCCTATCTATGTATTTCCCCGTCAGAGCTATAGCTATACTTCTTCTGTTTATGTCCAGATTTGCTGCATGCCAAAGGTATGCTTTATCATCTACCAGTTGAGTGATCCTCCCGCTTGGCCTGACAAGGTAGTGATAACTGACAAAACACATATTTTCTTTGAGCTGTGACTTCCCATACCAGTAATGACCGGAATATAGTGGCTGCCCTTTTACGTCTTCATCTTTTAAATACTGATTGATGTAAAGACGTAAACCCAAGATGTTAAGCTCATTTAGACTGATCGTTGGTGAACTTGAAGTATGATGAATGACTACACATTCTATTGGAAGCCTCCACTGATCCCAGTTATAACCAGTCTCCCCAATTACAAAATCTGTTGTTTTCAACAATTCTTTAATATGGTGTTTTCTAGACCTATCTGATCTTGTAAGTTTTTCTTTTTTGAACAATTCTATGAATTTTCTTATCTCATCATCCCGATACCATAATGGGTCGTTTTTAAGGAGAGCTTTAAGGTTTGTTATCGCTTGTGTTTCCATGGGCCAATTATTCTAAAAGAAGGTTTTGAGGTTGGTGGGGAGGGTGGGAATCGAACCCACATAGCCGGTTTTTCAGACCGGTGCCTTGACCAACTTGGCTACCGCCCCATATACAATAAAAAATGGCCTGACAGCCGTAGCCTTGGCGTAGGCTGGAGCGACGGAGCGGACTCGAACCGCCGACCTTCTCCTTGGCAAGGAGACGTTCTA
>JBAZBO010000037.1:0-9286 GCA_041671425.1 Patescibacteria group bacterium
GACTTTAACCATGGCTGTAGTTGTCGGTTCGGCAAGTCTAATAGGCAGATTTTTAGTCCCATCTTCGATTATTGCCAAGCCAGTAATCTATTTATACCCGGAAGAAGAGGAGAGGGTAACTGTAAAGCTTGATTTGAAGGGAGAATATGAGTTTAGCTATCCAAAGTATGCTTCTGACATTGGTGGCTGGGATGTGTATGCAAGCCCTGACGGTAACATTACTGATCCACGTGATGGCAGGACATACAGTTACATTTTCTGGGAGGGTCTTTCGTTGAGGAAACCTTACGATATGAGTACTGGCTGGGTAGTTGAGGATGTGGATACAGTAGAATTCCTTAGAGACAAGTTAGCCACATTCGGTTTTACAGAAAAGGAATACAACGAATTTATAGTTTATTGGGCTCCTATACTCCAGAAAAATAAGTTCAACCTTATTCACTTTGCTACCAGTGAGTACGAAGAGATTGCACCGCTAGATGTAAACCCAAAGCCAGATTCTATTCTTAGAGTGTTGATGGCTTATAAACCGGTTGCTTATAAAATGGAAGTCACTCCCCAGGAGATCAAACCAGTGACTCGTGAGGGGTTTGTCTTGGTTGAGTGGGGTGGAACTCTTGTTAAATGATATATTTAGGCTAGTAAATTAGCTGTAAGGAGACTTTATGAAACAAAAGTATTTTAGCCTTTTAGCACTTGTTCCCATTTGTTTTCTTCTAACGGGTTGTACAGATAAGGATGCTTCTGAAACTTCCAGTACGCTTGATCAGACCGTTGATATTACTACATCAGATGGAGGTGCCTCCGATAATCCTGTAACTAACAAAACCGCACAGGTAACAGTTGACCAGGTATTATCCTTAGTTGGCGATGCCGCTGGTCTATCTAATCCCATGGCAATGCGTCTACGAAGAACTGTTGATAATGTTTCCCTAAATGACGAAGGTATGGGCTATACCGTTAGGTCCATTTCAGGTGACCAGAGGTTTGTTCAGCAGGAGCAGGCCATAAGCGATGAGATGAGGGGACTTGGATTTACGGTGAAAGAGTCCAAACCTGAAAGTCCTGACACATTTATTACCAAATTCATTAAGTACGAAAAAGGGAATACAAAGTGTACGTTTGAAGTCCGCAGGGTGGGTACTACTGGCCAAAGCGATCTGACCTTCGGTTGTCTATAGATGTTATGACAAATATTGAAAATAGCATTGAAACACCAAATAAGCCTGCTGCTGGGTACTATAGTGAGAGACCAACTAAGGTAATTGAGGCCGATGAGCAATATAAGCTCGTCATGGCTATAACCCTTGATAAGGAGAGTGGTTATTCCAGAGGAATTCTGAGGTGTATTACAAGCAGAGTAGGTGAGTTTCAGATTGGTGGGACCATAGACAAGAGTGAACTTCACTGGGTTAATAAGGAACCTTCTGGGACATATAAGATAGGTGAGAAAGTTTTAATAAAAAATGAGGATGAGATGATGAGCACACTTGCAGTTGAGGGTACGCAGTTCCTGGGTCTAGAGGATCCAGACATTTATTATGACGAAAAGGAAAAGCTGTATCATCTTTATTTCACCATCCCTTTTATTCACAATGTTAGAAGATCAATTATAAAGTCCAGGATACATCTTGGCCATGCTGTTGGGCCTTCTCTTGATGAACTTGAAATGACACCCCCTGTTCTTTCTTCAGACGGTGTATATAGGGCTAAAGAAGTTTCTATACCTCCGGTAAACAAAGATGGATTTAGATATTGTCTGGTCGAGTCATCAGATATAGTGGACGATGACAGGTACTCAGTTGTCCGGACTGCTAAAGCCATGCAGTTAGGTGGTAGATGGGAATATGGTGATATAGTATTCCACCCGGCAGAGTGCGGATTGGAATGGATCGGAGGCCATGCGTCCCCGGGACCTCTACTCCCAAAAGACTTTATTGATGTTGGTGAGGGAAAGCTTTTGGGATTTATGAATGGGCGAGAAGCAAATCAAGAAGTTGGAAATAAAACCCTTTATGGCACTTTTTCTGTAGGTCTTTTTATATATGATTATGAAAAGGGAGTTATAGATTGGGTTTCTCCAGTACCATTCATCCAAGATAGCGAAGCTAAAACCATCACTTTTGCTAGTCAATTTGTTTATACAGGAGAAGGTAGCGGGGTATTGTATGCACATGGTGATGACTCTTGGGTTCGAGCATACGATATTTCAGTTGAGGGGATTAAAGCTTTTGCTAGAGATGTGTGCAGAAAAGATTTGTCCTAACTCCTCTATTATTCACGCTTTCATAAATACTGATATCATTCCATAATTAATCTATGAAAAAGGTATTGCGAGATCGCTCGAACTTGGCAATTATAGCGTCTACGGCTGTTTACCTGGCCTCTCGGCTAATAGGCCTTGGTACTGACATTTTAAATTCAGATGGGGCTAGGTGGTACAGAAGGAGCTCCAACTTCCTTAGTGCTTTATACAATGGAAATCTGATAGAGACCTATCAGCATTATCAGCCTGGTGTCACATTGATGTGGATCAGATCATTTGTAGAAGATGCGGTTTGGAGACTCCAAGACCTTTTTGGGAGGAGCCACTGGTATATGGAGAATTACATATACTTCTCACATATACACACGATTACCAAGGTATTTCTGACGCTGATCCTGTGCATATTATTCATCTATCAGGTAATTCTTGTTAAAAGACTATTTGGAAGCAAAACGGCGGTTATTTATAGCTTTCTGATAGCGGTCGAACCCTACGTTATTGGTATAGATAGGTGGTTCCATCTGACCTCACTTGAATCATATCTTTCATTCTCAGCGTTTTTGTCAATCCTGTACTGGAGTAGATTAAGAAAAGAAGGTAAAAAAAGCACAAAGGCTTTGATAATTTCAGGTATCTTTATCGGGCTGTCTGTACTCTCCAAGGTTACGGGGATAGTTACAGTCGTGCCGATCTTTGCTGTCATTGTCCATACGCATTTTAGTAATATCAAAAATAAGCTTCTAAAGTCCTTGCTAGCAGATAGTGGCGTATTTGCTTTGTCTGTTTTGGTCGCTGTGTTTGCTTTGTTTCCTGCTTTGTGGCAGAATTCTGCCTTTGTCATAGGAAGGATCGTAACCGCTGTGACTAGGGCCTCTGATTTGGAAAGAAGCTTTAGTTTTGCAAATCTGTTCCAGGATTTTCTCTATTACCCCAGGATCCTGCTTTTCAAAGTATCGCCTGTGATCATCTTACTGCTTATAACGGGGCTATTTTATGGCGTCAAAAAGAAAAAGGTATCTATCTCCAGTGAACTCCTACACAACCTTATATATTTTTCCGTTTTCTATCTGCTTTTGTCTGTCTCCTCCAAGAAGATAGACCGATACTGCCTAGAATTCATATTTCCGGTACTTCTATTTGTTTCAGTCTTCATATCCGGTCTGAAAAAGAGATTACTCGCTTACATCTTGGTAGCAGTGACCTTTGTCTATACCTATATGTGGATGAATAACTACCCAGTGTTCTCGGGATTCTATTCACCTGTTTTTGGTGGTCAGGAGAAAGCAATAAAGATGGGTCTTTACGACAACAGCGGCGAGTATTTTGCTCAGGCGGCTTTTTATCTAAATAGATATGAGAAGGTAAAGGTATTTATTCCTGACAATTTTGAATCTTTTAAATTCTTTTCCAGGAATGAGATGGCTATGAATCCTATGGAAGCAGATTATGCCCTAATCTCTCTAGATACAGAGAGACAGGTAGCACCTACGTACTTCTGTGGACCTGTGGAAAAGGCATTTGGCCCCAGGTTTGAGGACCCAGTGGTATTCATCTACCGCTGTAGCAAATAACCATCTAGTATCTAGAATGTGATCGGCAGTGATCCACCGTCTATGTAGATAGTAGATGTTTCCTTTAACTTCTCCATATCTTTTACTATCAACTTCCTGTTCTTTGCTATTACGACGTTACTCTTTGCCAGCTTGCCCATTTCAACACTGGTCGATTCCCTTGTCAGTCCTGAGAGATTGGCTATCTCCTGATGAGTCAGAGGCAAGGTGATCTCGGTATCACCATTTGGTAGTTTTACACCAAACCTTCTAGCTGATAGAAGTATGGTAGAAGCCACCCTGCTTGATGCGCTTCCTGACAATAGATACTCCATCCTTGTGAGTATGCCTCCGAGCCCCACAAGTATCCTTCTCGTGAGGTCATAAAGCAGGTCTGGCTCTTTCTTGATGTACTCAAGGAATCTTTCTTTTGTGATCTTTTGGATGTTTACATCTGTCATGGCCTCGAAATAGTAGTTATTAGGCATTTCACCGATGGCCCATGTCATAGGAAAGTATGAAGCCGGTTTGAATATATTAAGCGTCAGCTGTTTTCCGCTTTCTGATACTGTATACATGCGTACATAACCGCTTCTCAGATAAAAGACATATCTGGCTTCATCCTCGGGTTGGAGTATAGATAAGCCTTTTTCATATTTAAAGGTCTCGAAAGGTGCAAAGAATGTTTCTAGTCTTGATAGATTGTCTGTCATATCTATATCGTATCTTACTATGTTTTTATCATTTGTAATCCGGATTACAAAATGTTAGCTTTTATCTATAAAGGAGGATTTTTATGTATACATTACCCGATCTACCGTTCGAATATAGTTCCCTTGAGCCTTTTATGGATGAGCAGACCCTGCATTTTCATCATGACAAGCACCATACTGCTTATGTCAAAGGTGCAAATCTGGCGCTAGAGAAGCTGTCTGAAGTAAGAAAGAGTGGCGATATGTCCGGTATTCGCGCAGTGACGTTATCGCTTTCATTTAATCTTTCAGGGCATATCTTGCACAGTTTGTTTTGGGAGGTCATTGGACCACAGAAGAAGGCAAAGCCTGAAGGTAAGCTCCTGGAGTTGATAAACTCAAGTTTTGGCTCGTTTGAGACTTTTATGGCAGAGTTTAAAAGTGTGGCTATGACAATAGAAGGCTCCGGTTGGGCAGCCCTGGTATTTGATGGGGAAAATAATAACTTAATGGTAGTACCAATAGAGAAGCATAATCTGCTGGGTGTTACAGGAATGAAACCCATTTTGGTTCTAGATGTCTGGGAACATGCGTATTACCTCAAATATCAAAATGACAGGCAGTCTTACGTGAACAATTTTGAGAAGATCATAAACTGGGAGGCGGTTGAGAAAAAAATAGAGGGCTGCTGCTCTTGTTGTTGTGAGTCATAGAAATTGTGTATCATTAAGTCATGAATAAAAACACTTTCTCTGTCTCGGAGGCTATTTCTTTCGGCTGGCATACTTTCAAGAGTAACTGGAAGTTTTGGCTGATTGTTATTACCTTGGTGGGTCTTGGTGGCGGAAGTATGAGCATGGGTGGTTCACTCCCAAGTAGTTTCAACAAGGAAAAAAACAGTAGTTATACAAATACTGGTTCTAGATACCTTAATCCTACTTCTGTTCTCGGTCTGGATTCCGATAGAGCTTACCCGCTTAATGGTATTTTACCCACTCCTGAATCTAGTCCTAAAGCACCCAACAAATTGCTTTCATTACTTCCTATTGTAATGATTCCGCTAGTAATTGTGGTATTTGCTTTTGTTATCTTTTCTGCTTTGGTATCCACTGTTATGAAGATGGGTTACATCAATCTAACCTTGGATGCCGCACGCGGGAAACAGGTTTACTATAAAACTCTTCTAAATCAAGTAAGTTTAAAGAAGTCATATAGATTTTTGGCGGTATCATTTCTAGCGGGATTAATTACCTGGCTTGGCCTTCTTCTTTTTATAATTCCCGGTATATGCTTTGCTCTCAAGTATTCCTTTGCTGGCTTTGCTTTAGTCGACGGGGATCTTAAGGTAGGGGAGGCTCTGAAGAGAAGTGCGCAAATAACGAAAGGGTTTAGGTTTAAGCTTCTCTGGCTTGGAATAGTGCTTGTTCTCATGACGCTTTTCTTTGGTCTCATAACAATTGGTGTTGGTCTTTTCATAATGGCTGTGGTTACCTCACTTGCAATGTCTTATGTATATGTGAAGTTGGCTGATCAGAACACCGGTCAAGCTACTACAGATATACCTTCAGGAGCACCGGTTCAGACAATGAATCAACCAGAGATCTTGGGTAGTCCACAGATGTAAGTTGGTCGCACAGACCTGTAGTATTTGATAGTACCTCTACTTGTTGATAGAATGCTTATACCTTAATTAAAAGGTGCTTTTTTGTTCTTTGATATCCAACGATTATCAGATCACTGGGGGTAGTGGTCTGTTTACATAAACATCTTAACGATACTGGAGGGGACAATCATGAAGCTCAAAATTGCTTTAGTCTTGGTTCTCGTGTTTTCCCTGGTCGTCATCTCGCCTGTGGTTTTGGCCTATCTGTCCGGAGAGACCAAGACCATTGAGGCGAAGGCCATCAGTGATCATGAGTGTGACGATGAAGTGTTGCACTTCGTGATCACGGGTAACGCATCCGAGGAGTTGACTCCCAGATCCATTCATGTCGAGTGGGCAGGCGGCTACTCAGAAGATGTCTTCTGGTCTGGAACTCTGACGGGGGGTGTGGCTCACTATACGACCACCTCCCATCTGGATCTTGCAGTGTCAGGAGCAACGGCTGTTATTTACAAGGAATGGGACGGGCAGTTCAACCTGTCCCACGGACCGTGCTTCGGATCACCGACTCCTACGAACACTCCGGTAGATACGGTGACACCGACGAAGACGCCTTCTGGGACTATCACTCCCACGAAGACTCCGTCCGTAACTTGTACACCCAGGCCGTCTGAGACTCCTGTTACAACTCCGACTCCTGGGTCTGACAGCAAGAGGACAGACATCCCGGTTATCTTACAAGCCGGTTGGGCTAATGTGACCGCTACAATGTGGGTGGGTGGCACAGAAGTCCAGACACTGCTCTTTGCGCCGGTGCCAGGTAGTGAAAATCAGGCAGTTCTGTTCACACTTTGGTTGGACGAGCCCGCTCTCGTTACGATCCGAGTGAGTATTCCAGAGGAGTACCTGTCCCCGAACTGGATCCTCATCAGGTGGGATAACAGCGAGTTTTGTGGTTTTACGATCACAGATACCATAGAGCTTACTGTCTACCCCGGCCAGGATGTTACTGATGTTGATTTTCAGTGGGTTGACGTGATCAACTGGGATCACAAGGCCTGCCTCGTAGGAAAGTGATGTTGACTAAAGGAAGCGTTCACCCCCGAACGAAACTTCCTTGATACGAAGACCCGAGTTTCGGTACGCAACCTTGCGACGACTCGGGTCTTTTTGTGCATATATAACCTATAGGTTTGACAGTTTTCAGGTTTTCATATATAATTCCCTCAGCCAATTAGGGCAAATACAAATCTCTGGAGGATTCATGAAGAAGATCGGATTTCTACTCATCGTGCTCGTTTTTCTTGTCGCGTCCTTGCCCGTTTCCGCGGCTCCAAAGTCTGGTGTGGCCACCCTTGAAGTTTCTGGGGTCTGGCCAATGACCTATGAGCCCTTGGGGCATGTGACGGGGACGTTCAAGGTAGATGGCCACTTCTCGAACAACGGTGACCTCTTCTGGAGGTATCGTCTTGAGGGTGGGAAATGGTCTCCGTGGCAGCAACACAACGACGATAATTGGCACTTTGTTGTGCCGCTCTCGTCTGTGTCGGACGGAGAACATGTCAGAGGTGAAATGCAGGTTCACTACAAGTCAACGGAAGCGGGAAGCGGGATGCTTTCTGTATCTTTTGACCTTATCCTGCTAGATGCACCTTCCTGAGTCTCCCTTTTCTGTTCTGTGGGGCGGTTGTTTCTATGGTTTGTGGCCTTTGCGCAGACCCTCTATTGACCGCCCCGTCCGTTTTATATACTCCCAATACCCTTATTATATTTAGAGAACTTTCCTATCCTAAAGGGAAAATATCCTGCTATCTTGGCAAAATCCACATCATCTTCACTTTCATATTTCACTTCCATGACTATATGGTCCACTTTTATGAAGCTTGCACTTGGCATTTTTGAGGAAAGGATCCTTCTAAATTTTAGTCTGTAGTCCAGGGTTATTCTGAACTTCTTATCTATTGAGATAAAATACCTGCGATTAAACCTGCTTATAGAAGCTGGGATCAACTCCTTAAGTTTTATTTTCAGATCCTGTGGAACATCCGAATTCTTTAATGCATAGATAAAGTTCTTCCTGACATTCCCGTCAAGGGAAAAATGGTTTAGTTCATATGTAAGCTTCTTGCCAACTGCGCCGCTTTTTATCTTTATCTCAAGGTTAGATTCGTTCAGATCATTGTTGTACCACCTGACTCTGACCTTTGCCTTGTGCGGTACACCATCTACACTTTCGAAGTAACTATGTAGTGTGGGAGTATCAAAATAGAGTGAGTTGACGGTTCTTTCAAAGTAGATCTCCCGAAACATCAGGGGGTGGGTTTTTATAGTTTGCACGGCGTCTGAGATACTTCTGGTTGGGATATGAAATTTTCTTTCGTATCTGTATTTTGGCATATTATTCAAATATCGGTTTTAACACTATATCTTCCCTAGCATCTATGGACAAAACCTTATCTGTACTCTCATTGCTTCCTTCCCACCTTAGGAATTTGTGATCTGAGTAGGGGAGTGCTTCTACAGTTACTGGTATGCCTTTGAAGTATGTTCCTGACCATTCAGGAGAGTTTATAGTTAGCGTGCTGATCTTTATACTGCCTTTATTGGTGTCGAGCCCTGAGAAGGTGATCTTGTAGGTTCCTTCCAAGCCAAATTGTTCTTGTACATGCCCAAAAGCATACTGAGGTCTGTTGATGGCAAATTCCCTTAGATCTTGAACATTTTTCATCCATTCATCCACACTTTGAAGATATGGGTTTTTCCAGCCATCCAAAGTATCTCTCCATCTAGCTATATGTCTGGGCATCTCAGAAGATATTGTGGATTCAAATCTATCTATCCTTGGGATAATCTTCTCCGGTAGGAAAACACTGTTTAGTAAGTCTGCGTATCTGTTGGCGAATCTTATCTTGAACTCTTCCATTGATAAAATACGTCTCAATATCACATACGGCCATTCTCTTCCACTGTAATCTCTTCTTACGGTTGCTTGTTCAAGGATATTCTCACCGACATTTTCAATACCAAAGCCTCCATCTAGGTCATACACCATCCATCTGAATTTTCCGTCATTGCCATAATAGAGATTTTCAAATCTATCCACACCGTTGTATCTCCATATCTTTATGTTACTTTCTATCCAATCTTGATTGGAGTAATATGTTTCGAAGATGTT
>JBAZBO010000038.1:0-8861 GCA_041671425.1 Patescibacteria group bacterium
ACGGGTCTAATATCACACTAGGAAAAAAGGACTTTACCGGATACTATAACGGCCTCCTAGACGATATGAGATTCTATAGCTACCCCCTAACGAAGGATCAGGTCAGACTTATTTACAACAACAACGCGGCGGTGAGCTTCCAGTAAGTATTATTTCCAACGATCCTCGATATTAGTTAGCCTTTCCTCATGATCATGCAAAGTATGACCCATAAAGACCCTTTCCTGCCTGTTTTCTAGGATCTCTCCCATAATTTTATCCACATTATCGTAAAGTTTGGGGAGAAACCTGGTTCTGTCATCAATAACCTCAACCCTTTGCATCAACTGCTGTATCTGACTATATACTAGGTGCAAAAGACCTTCGCTCGAAGGTTTTGGGGAACTCATAACTAGCCCATGCTATCAAACCACAATGTGCATTGCAATATGAAAAGGTGTGACGGATTGTCAGGATCCCACTAGTGTGGTATTGACTCCCCTACAAAATCGTGTAGACTACATCCTATCCAAAGACAGTGAGTGCCTGAAAGAAAACGGGCTTAATTCCTCACCGAGGTAGAAATTTACGTCTTTGGGGACGTTTTTTTATGCCTAATACAAAAAACACAGAAACAGTACAAAAGTTAAGGGAAAAGATTTCCAAGTCCAAGTCTGTGGTACTTACAGACTACAAGGGACTTTCAGTAAACGCTATCAATGAGCTGAGGGGTAAGATCTCGGAGACAGACTCAGATGTGATGGTAGCCAAAAATACCCTTCTCAAGATCGCTTTGGAGGAGGAAAAGCTTGAAACTGACAAGCTTGGGGATTTGAAAGGCCAAACTATGACCGTGTTTGCCTATGCAGACCCTGTCAGCCCCATAAAGGTGATAGCTGACTTTGCCAAAACCTCGGAACTTCCCAAGTTCAAGGCCGCTTTCATAGAAAGGGTCTACACCACAGCAGATCAGCTAAGTATCCTAAGTACCCTACCAAGCAGGGAGCAGCTTTTGGCTCAAGTGGTCTGGGGACTCAAGTCGCCTATCAATGGCATCGTAAATGTTTTAAGCGGCACCCAGAGGAAATTGGTGACCGTACTTTCTGAAGTAGCAAAGAAGAAATAAAAGGAGGTGTCTATCTATGGCAGAACTAAGTAAGAATGCAGAAAAAGTAATGGAGCTCGTGGGAGCAATGACCGTCTTGGAGCTCAATGATCTAGTGAAAGCCCTGGAAGAGAAATTCGGGGTCTCAGCAGCAGCACCTATGATGATGGGGGCTATGCCCGCAGGAAATGGGGGAGCCGCAGCTGAAGAAGTAGAGGAAAAGACAGAGTTTGATGTTGTACTGGCTGATGCTGGTGCAAATAAGATAGCTGTTATCAAGGCCGTAAGGGAGCTAAATCAAGCCCTTGGTCTAGTAGAAGCCAAGACATTGGTTGAATCCGCACCCAAATCACTGATGGAAGGTGTCAAGAAAGAAGAAGCCCAAGCCGCTAAGAAGAAGCTTGAAGAAGCTGGCGCTAAGGTTGAACTTAAGTAAGTAGGGAAGTCGTTTCTCTATATAAGAAAAGGCGGGTAACCGCCTTTTTTTATTGCTTTCTAGTGGCTACAGCACTTTCGTAGAGCTTTTTATACTCTTCAGCACTTTTCTCCCAGCTAAAGTCTGTGGTTATAGCGGACGTCACCATTTCATTCAGCTTCTGTCTGTCGCCATAGACCTTAAGGGCTTTTTCTATAGACGAAAGTAGAGCTTTAGCTGTGTACTGCTTGAACACAAAACCATTCTTTCCATCGGTCACGGAATCTTTCAGTCCCCCAACCCCATGGACAACCGGAAGTGTTCCATACCACATAGCGATCATCTGGATCAACCCACAGGGTTCATACTTTGAAGGAGCTAGTAGGAAATCACTTCCCTCATACATTTGGCGGGCGAGTGCTACATCAAAGACGGTATTGATCGAAATACTCTTATCAGGGGCAAGCAAGTGGAATTTCCCCTCCCACTCTTTCTCTCCCACACCCAGTAAAATGAATTGTCCACCCCTTTTCACAATATCGGGAATTACCGAATGCAATATATCCAAACCTTTCTGATTTGGATCTAATCTAGAGATGAAAGAGAAAACAGGTTTATCGCAAACTTCTAAACCCAGTTTTTCTTGGAGAGTTTTCTTGAATTCAGGTTTTTCTTGGGGACATGTATAGACGTCGTAATTTCTAGGAAACTGACTGTAGTCCAGCCCGTTCAGGATACCTGATAACCTGCCCTCACGTGCCTTTAGGATGTCTACAAATCCCCCACCAAATTTTGGGGTCATGATCTCTTTTGCGTACGAAGGAGAAACTGCATTTATATAGTCTGCAGACATGATCCCCTGTTGCATCAGATTTACACTTCCATCTTCGGTATCCCAATCAAGCATTGGATGCGTCCCAGGTACAAGACCGGCATTTTCCAGTAATGCCTCATCCCCTATCCCCTGGTACTTGATGTTATGGATAGTAAAAACAGTAGCCGGCCTTTCCAAACCCAACTCATCGCTTAATAGGTGTGTGATCAATCCCGTGTGCCAGTCATTGCAGTGAACTATGTCATACATGCCCAAACGTACCTTGACAAACTCCACCACAGCTTTGCTAAAGAACATGAACATCTCAGTCTCAGAAAGGTTGTTGGCAAAGGCATCCTGGCCACCGATAGAAAACACCTTATCATTCTTAAGAAGATATACATCCACCCCCTCAGTGCCCCTGACTGGTATCCTGGCAGTAAAGACCTTGATCAGGAAGCTTTCACCCCCAAAAGGCACATGCATATCCAAAAGTTTTTCTATTTTGAAGATATTGGTATCGGCAACCGGAAAGAATGGGACTATGACGTCTATGTTCACACCAAGCCTTTGAAGAGCTTTGGGCAAAGAACCTACCACATCTCCCAAACCGCCAAGTTTTATTATAGGTGCAACCTCTGAGGCCGCGAGCAGGACTCTCATATAAAAAGCTTAACAAAAAACTAAAAACATAGCCACGATCCTATTCAAGAGGTGGCTTCCTATCTTTCTTCCACTTCTCAAAATCTTCTTTCGACACAACTCCTCTAAACTTTCCCCTGGCATAATCTGAGAATTCATTCCATTCATGCTCCAAGAAAGGTTTGACCGAAGGGATATTCCTGGCTGACCACAGCTCATCTACCACATGCAAGACATCATATATATCTGTCCCCTTCTCCAGTTTTACCAAAGCATCTCTCCACTTTACCGCTTTTTCAAAGTCTCTATTATTAGCAGCTTTCATCATTTCGTCTTCAAATTCCAAGACGATCTGGTTGTACCACTCAGCCGGGGCTCTCATGTTAAAGGGCTCCTTCATAAAAGTGGACGAGTTTTCCAAATGTCTGATTCTTATATACCCGCTTCTCTGCCAGTCAAAGGCTTGATCAAGTATTTTCCTATAAAAGCTATCTGCTTCATATACTGACTTCGTATCTTCAGGGTTCAAAGTCTTGATCACTTGCAAGAGCATGAAGGCTCCCTGCTCCACCATCTCCAAACTCCACCATGGTTTTGCACTTGCCCACCAAAACTGGTCTGAAGAGATCGCTTTATCCATTAAATTTCTTGCTTTTATCCAGCTTTCATTATTTTCATCTTTTGTCGTATTTAGTCGTGTTAGAACAAAGTGCAAGAAGTCCCATTGCAATTTATGGATTGGATTCTCCGGATCCTTCCAAAGTATGAAAGACCTTGCCTCTGTAATCTGCGTCTGCTCCTTATCCAACCAAAAATCCTGCTCCTCATTAGTCCAAGTGCTCGGACGTAGTTTTACGGGACTTCTTTTCATACCAAGGCTAAACAGTTCACTAGCAAGCAGGGGCTCAAAGTGCTTACAAGTAAAGATGTCTTTCAATAAAGCGTCATGTCCTACCCTATGATGTCCAAAGGTTTCAGCATCCATAACAGTAAACCAGTACGACTCTGTACTATGTAAATCCTCCGTCTCCTTCCAAAGGTCTTCGGCAGATCTGGAGGCGGCCGAGAGTATAAGGGAGCTCACTCTTTTGTTTCTGAATATGACATTTATACCGAACTCGTCCGAAAAATATGTTTGACTTGTACCCGGTTTATTTGGGCCAAAAGAAACCTGTGGTGCTGCAATCCATTCGTACCCCAGTTGATAAATAACATCTAATACTGTGTTATTTATTGCTAGTTCTGGTGTAAAGAATCCCTTTGGGTGATATAAACTGCCAAACAATCTAGTACTTACTTCATCATTTAGTGAGACTTGTCTTTTTATTTCATTTATGGGCAGTAGGGGGAGGAAGGCGTGGTACATTGCTGTACCTGTAAGCTCTATCTGTTCTTTCTCTAGCAGATGTTTCAAACCAGTCAGAACATCCGAGTAGTTATTATATTCAAGAAGCTGCAACAGCACTCCACTAATATTGAATGTGGCTTTAGCCGTAGGGACCTCCTGCATCATGTTGATTATAGGAAGGTAGCTCTCGTGAACTATCCTGTCCAGGATGTCTTTCTGCTGATTATGTGGTTGATAGAAGTGAAGGAGATTGACTATTTTCATGATATCAGCTTTTTGAGGTTCTCTATACTTTCGTCCACAAACCTATCGAATGGTCTATTCTCCAGGACTTTAGAAACCTCCTTGTACATATTCAAGCTCCTGATTATCATATCCCCACTGTAAAGTATCTGCCCTGTAGGCAGACCTATACCAGAAGCCCACCAGAACTGATCCGAAGCAAGTGCCTTGTTCACAGCCAGCTCCACCTCCAAAGTCTTTCTCAAAGTCTTGTCTTTAATGTCATCCATTTTCTTTGGAAGCCACACGGGCAAGATCTGGTAGTCGTCAGGGTTTTTGACATCAAAGTATTCAGAGGCTGTATAAACATCCAGAAGCTCATGAAGAAGCTCCCACTGCAATTTATGTATAGCATTTTTACTGTTGCACCACATGGGGTAGAATTCACCCTTTTTCATATCCTCATCGGAGGCACCCCAGCTGGATTCAGAAATAGAGCTCATCCTCTGAACACTATCCCCTCTTACGTAGTCGCTAATCGTTATGATATTTATACCTATCTCACTCATGGATTCGGCGAGTAACTCTAAGAAATCGATACCTTTGTCAAAATGGTGGCCAAAGAACTCTCCGTCCAATACTGCACAGAAAGACCTGTTGTTGGCTTTGAAGAAGTTCAAGGAGTCGATAACCTCTACCATATTTAGATCCCTCTTGAAAGAAAGCATGTTGCTGAATAAGCGGTTCCTGCAAACCACCTTAGTGTTGTAATTATCAAGTGAGAAAACCCCATACTTATGTGAGTCATTTACACTCTCCGGTATAGCAGTGGCATCAACCAAAACCCATTCATACCCCAAGTCATTCAACATCTTCACCAAGTCATCATTGACAGCCAACTCCGGAGGAAAAAACCCTTTAAGGTCTTTGATCATAATGGCCTCTTCCCCCTCAAATCCGGTGTGCCTACCAAAATAATATCCCATACCGTACTCGTTTAGGATCACTTGTCTCTCAGCAAACTCTCTTGGTAACTTTGTCAGTATAGGATGATAAGCAGCGCTACCTACAAGCTCTACTCTGTCGTTATGGACTAGATCTTTAAGATCGGATATCCACGAATCGTAGCCGTAAGCATCCATCTGTGAGAGCAGACTAAGGGGCACATTTAGCGAAATGTTCACATTCTTATGTGTTTTTAGAAATTTTAAAAGGGGTATATAGGAGCTGTGTGCTATCTCCCTAAACGTCTTCTCTTCCTGCGTCGCAGGCTGATACAGATGCAGTAAGAACGCAACATTCATCTTACAATTATATCTACTCCCCAAAATTTATACAATCGGCCACGCTTCCCTATTTAGAAGGTTATGGCGTCTTCAACAGACTTTTCTCTTGGATTCTTCTTATCCTTGAACGATATAGCCCTGACATACAATTTCTCATATTCCTTAGAACTGAACTCCCAGCTGTAATCTGAGGACATGGCATTGTTCACTAAGGTCTGCCAAAGTTTTTTGTTGTTATACAGTTCAGCAGCCCTAGCTATCTGTCCAAACAGTGAAAATTCATCAAAATTAGTGAAAACCAAACCATTTCCAGTGCCCTCTAGTGAGTCAAAATTCTCAACGGTGTCTGCCAATCCTCCTACGTTTCTAACAATGGGCACAGCACCATATCTCATAGACTCTATCTGAACTATGCCACAGGGCTCAAATCTTGAAGGTAGGACCATACAATCACATCCTGAAAATAACAATCTTGGCAAAGTGAAATTGGGATAGGGGTGTATTCCCACCTTATCAGGAAATTCATCCTTTAAGTCGTACAGCATCTGGGTTATACCACCATCCCCTCCTCCAACCTGGACGAATTGCACATCATAGTCCACCAGTACATGTCTCATGGTATTCACAATAAGATCTACACCCTTTTGCCAATCCAATCTGCCCACATATCCAAAGACAACTTTGTTTGGGTTGGCCTCAAGTCCATACTCTTTCTGAAGTGCGATCTTATTCTTCACCCTTTTATCTAAGGAATTAATGTCATAGTTTTGCTCGAGGAGATTATCAGTTGCTGGATTGAATTCGTCATAGTCAAGTCCATTGACAATACCAAAGAGCTTTCCCTTGGTCTCCATCAGCAGCCTATCCAAGCCTTCACCAAACTCAGGGGTCAGGATCTCCCTGGAATAGGTTTTAGAAACAGTATTCACTGCATCGGCAAAGAGTATTCCTCTTCTCATGAAGTTTAGGGTGTTTATTGTGGGAGAAAAGAAAGGAGCCACGGGAGATTTACCATCATCATAGGCCAATTCAGACACATGCTTGTGATCAAAGTTACCTTGGAAATTTATGTTGTGTATGGTAAAAACGGTTGCGATATCACAAAGTATTGGATCCTTTTTGTATACCGTTTTCAGATAGTTAGGTACCAAAGCGGTATGCCAATCATTGCAGTGTATGACATCTGGAACAAATCCCTCTGTCCTTATAAACTCCAAAATTCCTCTGGATAACAAAGCCCATCTGGTGGGGTCATCGCTATAGCCATACACATTGGCTCTCTTTTCATAGTATTCCTGATTTTCTAGAAAGTATGTGGGGACACTCTTCTCACAATTCGTGCAGACTTTGATATTACATATCAGCTCGGGATTATTCTCATCATCAGTAGGAACCCTCAAACCCTCATAGATTACCTTAGTTTTATATTTCTCCTCATCTATCAAACCAAACTTGGGGATGAACAATCTTACATCATGACCCTGCTTTACCAATGCCCTGGAAAGGTATGCCAAGACAGATGAGAACCCACCAACAGTTGCGTAAGGAGCAGCTTCAGCCCCAACCATAAGTATTTTCAACTTTCTGTTTTTGTTGTTTTCTTGGGGAGCAGAGACCACTTTCCTGACCGGCGCTTTTTTTGGCATGGAGCCATTCTACCACATTATTACAGTGGATTGCCCCGGTCAGAGCAAAGGGTCGTTAGGCGGTTTCGAGTTCTTCGGTCAGTTCATTCTTACCAAAGGAATCTATATCTTTTCTAAGCTGATCCTTGGACACTACGAAAAGTCCATGAAGCTCAACCTTTGTATCGAATACTCCTGCTTCGTCTGAGAAGATCAGACACAATTGAGAATTGGACTCATCGCTTGGGACCAATCTCAAAAGCTTTTCGAAAAGGTCTCTATCCTGTGACCTTATGTATACGTGCAATACTGAGAAAGGATCCTTCAACGGTTTATACAATGACAAACCTGCATTCAAAGTGAATGCATAGTCAACATTGGATCTTCTGGAGACTTTGTCTATGTTCTGGGCAACGTCCTTCAAACCTCCTGACAAGCTTCTGTAATAAAAGATTGATCTACCAGATGGTGCCTGCTCCACTTTTTCCTCGACCTCTTCTACAAGGCCACTTAGATTTTCAACCGGTTCTCTCTCCGGTTCTGGAGCAACTTCAACCTTTCTTGGTGCACTCTCAACTGCAGGACTTTCAGTAACTTTTTGAGCTTCTTCCTGTTCTTTCCTAAACTTTTCGGCAGAAGCTTTGAACCTGGATAACCAATCAACATCATCTTCCTCATCTGTCACTGGTTCTACGGCTTTTGGCGCAGCTCTTCTGACAGGGGCACTCACTTCTTCAGGCTGTCTCACAGCAGCTCTTTCGGTCTGACTTTCTGATCCGGCACCTGGGTGAAGGAAATCAAGGATGTTCTGCTTTGTAAATCTAAGCCTACCTGTTGCTGTCTTTATTTCAGCGTCAAGTTTCCCATCCTCTAAATATCTATAAACTGACCTCAAACTAACACCTAGTATTTCTGCCACTTCCGTGGACGTATATAGTCTGTCATTTAAATTCATGACATGAGTATAAAGAGCAGGTTTATTAAATGTCAACAATCTTCGGGTTTTTTTAGTATGCTTTTGTACACAAGAAGTGGAAAGTATAGAAATGCTGAGACTATTCGTCTAAACCTCCACGGTTGTGTAGCTAATCGGAACAACCACTCTAGGTTTAACATGACAAGAGGCGCGGGGGCATGTCTTTGGATACCAGAGAAGTAATCGAACGTACCACCCACACCGATACTCACTTTTGCAGGAATCAAATTGGATACCCTTTTTATCCAAAACTCTTGTTTTGGGTGTCCATAAGCAACAAAAACTATGTCAATATTAGTTATATTTGCACTATACATACATTCGTGGATATATGACAGTGTCCGTTCGTCATCCTTTTCTGAAGGTCCAAGTGCTGAGGTAGCTCCAACCAAGTTCAGTCTGGGGTATTTCTCTTTGGGTGTTTTTGCAGCGTCGCCAGCAACATGGTG
>JBAZBO010000039.1:0-8827 GCA_041671425.1 Patescibacteria group bacterium
TCATGACATCGATCTAACGAGTTCGTCATTACCAACTGTGGAGGGACCTATCTGAAGGTTATCGTATAGACCTGTTACATCACCTAGGAAGGTAGTGTATGCAGTTAGGTCATCAGATACCGTTGTATCCCACCCGTCAAAGTCAGCCATAGTAAGGTCATCAGATACTGTTGTATCCCAGGAGGTTAGTATTGAAGATAGGAATGAGGACGGTATCGTCCAGGTAGCGTTACCATTGGCATCAGATACCAAGATACTATTAGCAGATGTATTGGAAGTGAGTTGTAAAGAGGGAGTGGTCATACCACCTGTGACTTTGAGGGAACCTGCCGTATAGTCGAAGTAGAATCTAGCTGTAGAGTCACTTCCACCAACAGCCAGGTTGTAATCTAGATTGGTCAAATATGTTAGTGATCCCAGGTCAGACCATTTTGATGACCCTGCTGCTAGGACCGAATCGAAATCTTTGAGTATATCTTGGAGGTAGAAGGAGCTGCTATTTGTGAACTCATCATATACACCTATGAAGGAAGCTCCTGAGGAAGCAGCTCCGGTATCACCAATCAATATAGTATCCAGAAGGGTGCCTGATCTTCCATTCAGAAGATTGATTTCAGAGGCATCAGATAATACCTCGGCCCCACCGATCATCCATACACCAGCTAGATCTAATGTGCCAGTATATGACAGGGACCTTACGAGCTCATTATTTCCTATGGTGGAAGGACCTATCTGAAGGTTATCGTATAGACCTGTTACATCACCTAGGAAGGTAGTGTATACAGTAAGATCATCAGATACTGTGGTATCCCATGACGTTAATACTGATGTTAAAAATGAGGTTGGTATGGTCCATGTTGCAATGCCATTTGCATCAGATACAAGGATACTTCCGGCGACAGTATTGGATGTGAGTTGGAAAGAGGGGACTGTTATACCACCTGATACTCTTAGTACACCTTCAGATACATCAAAGTAGAAGGGGGCACCGGTGTCTCCGGCTCCCACGGCCAGGTCGTCTGTTGTTTGAGTAAGGTATGTGAAAGTGTCAGCATCAGTCCATCTGGATGACCCAGCTGAGAGGATGGAATCAAAATCCTTAAGAATGTCTTGGAGGTAGAAAGAACTACTGTTTGTGAACTCATCATATACACCTATGAAGGAAGCTCCTGAGGAAGCAGCTCCGGTATCACCAATCAATATAGTATCCAGAAGGGTGCCTGATCTTCCATTCAGAAGATTGATTTCAGAGGCATCAGATAATGCCTCGGCCCCACCGAACATCCACACACCAGTTAGGTTGAGAGTGCCAGAGTATGACAAGTTGTTTACCAATTCCGAGTCTCCAACAATGTTTTCTTTAATATCGATCGTTGTGTACGTGCCTGTAACATCCCCGTTAAATTCGGTGGCAGTTGTTAAATCGTCTCCATAGCTTTGATCCCATGCTGATACGTTCATCCAAGAAGCGTTTCCTGAGTTATCTGACCTTAGGATGTAATTCAGTCCCGGTGCACTTGATATAGTTATAACTGGTACTGTGAGTCCAGATCCGACCTCGAGTGTATTAGAGATGTATGCCCCTCCTTGGACATGAAGTTCTTGGGTAGCGGCTGTTGTGCCAATTAATATTCTTGTTCCCGAAAACTCTAGTTCCCCGTTACCGGTATCGAATGTTATTAATGGTCCACCCGTCTGTCCCATTTGGGAGCCATTTGACATAGTAATTCTGTTATCAGCAGTTGGTTCTGCTCCTATACCAAGTCTTATTAGCTGCACACCACCAGTTGACGATGTCGCCAACAGAGAAGAACTTGAGCCAGGATTGGCTGAGGACGTTATTGAGTGTGTGTGACTTCCTGTGGCTAAGTTTGTGCTGGTCACTGACAAAGTTCCCGGGGTAGTAAGAGATATGATTACGTCAGCATCTGCTCCCACTAGTACGTCGTCCAAGCCACCGGCAAGACCATCGCCGGCAACAATATCCCTCAGAAGTCTAATACTGAAGTTTATTGAATCGTCTGCATCATCAACTCCCAGAAGGTCGGTTAGGATATTACCGTCAGATGATGCAAATCTTAGAATGTCCTGTTTTTCTACTATGAATGTACTGGGCACAGAGTCATTATCTCCAACAGTCCAGTAGTCGTAATCATCACTTGTATCTTGATCCCAACCGGATGCATTAAACCAGGAAGCATTCCCATTTGCATCTGACTGTAGGATATACCCGGCCCCGCTCCCTGATGTCAGTGTTAGGGTGGGAGATGTGAGTCCTGTTCCAATTTGTAAGCCCAACGAAATGTAGCCACTTCCAACCACATGCAAGGCATATGATGGATCAGTAGTTCCTGCACCTATTCTACCTGTGGTAGCTATGTAATCTCCGTTCGTTGCCGGTTTCACTAGAGAACCAACCCTAGACCAGTAGTTGACTCCAACAGTGCTGGGGGACACCCATGAAAATCCTCCGGTACCCTCGTCGTATGCCAGAATGTAATTATCAACCGCAGTGGAACCAGTTAATAGATTGGTTTCATCTATCGTCTCTGGGTTGATAGTAAGATTGTCATACGTCCCTGACAGATCTCCGCCGAACGTTGTAGAAACTGTAAGGTCGTTTGAACTATTTTGATCCCAGGCTGAAGCGTCGAACCAAGTTGCATTCCCAGAAGCATCAGATCTCAATATGTAACTGAGGCCTGCCCCAGATGTTATTCTTATATTTGGTACGGTCAAGCCCTCAGATATATAGGCATTGCCAACTACGTGTAGGGTATTGGTTGGATTAGTGGTTCCTATACCCACATTCCCATTTGTATCTATTCTCATAGCCTCAGTGTTTCCTGTTTCGAATATAAGACTAAATATGTCATTAGTACCTAATATGGCATTCTCTCCAAATTCCACGCCCCCTTGAAGGAAGAAGCTTTGTTCCACTATGTCATTTATGGATGCCCACTGAGGTACCGATCCTGATGAGGTTAAGATGTAATTTGCGGCCCCTATTTCCAATACGTCCAAGGTGTTTGAAGCTGAGGCGTAGATGAGATCCCCGGTGGAATAGCTGGACAGTCCAGTGCCCCCAAATTCGGGAGCAATGATAGTGCCTTCCCACACTCCTGTGTCAATTGTTCCCAGCTGAGTTATTTGATCCTGGGTAACAGAGTCCCATATTCCATCCACAGCCATCATAATATTTCCGTCGGCTGGATCTATCTCTCCAAATTCAACTCCGTTTACACTGGTTACGGTGACATCTGACAACACGCCTTCCGCATCTCCTGATAATTCCAGGGTGTTCTCAAGAGTACTTTTTGTCACTTCATTGATATCTAGCAAGTCGTTAATAATGGCAGTGCCTGTCATATTTATTACTGGGGTGTTTATGACAGTGGCGGTAGCGCTTTGAAGGTTAGAAGCACCTGTTACTAGGAGATCCCCACTTACTGTGGCACCAGCATTAAGGTTTACGGGGATATTTATGAACAGCATGGGCTCTTCATTTCTAATCCTGAACCCTAAAACTGAGGAATTTTGGGTGGTGGTGCCCCTCTCCTCTTTGGCACTCTTTATGGCAGAACTCAATTGTGTTGAAGCCCCCTTTATAAAACTATTGGGAAGTATTAATTGTACGACAAACAGGATAAGTAGCGAAGCAAATGATACAGTTCCCATCCACCTAAGGGGTGTGATCTTCTGAATATTATTGTAGTAACTAGAGGTGTTTTGTACTTGTTTCTCTTGGGTGACTACTTTGCTATGTGACTCTACTCTTGCGGTAACGACTTTCTGTTTAGCTTCAATGGCCTGGTTTTTCTCATTCTCAAGTGCTTGTTTTAGGTTTTGGACATCCTCAAGGTTATATACTCTGT
The DNA here is from genome assembly GCA_041671425.1 of Patescibacteria group bacterium. Lineage (GTDB taxonomy): Bacteria > Patescibacteriota > WWE3 > UBA101185 > UBA10185 > JBAZBO01. The sequence goes on from JBAZBO010000039.1 coordinate 3,876, forward strand.
ACCCGTTTGGTAACCTTACGCTCGATATTCTGCCATCTTCTTCTAGTCGTCTAAATGTAGAGGCTGATACACCAACCAAATTTGAGGCTTTAGTTACGGTTAATTTCTGTTGAGCAGTTTGGCTTTCCATGGCAGGTCGAAATCCTTATCAAAAGTTATCAAGACAACATTTGATAAGCTACTAAATGCTAGTTCAAAATATGACACGTGTCAACACTTTTTTGTTCGATTCTTTATTGTATTTTGAGATAAATATTTATTACGAAAAGTCACAAATTTTAGTTTTCGTATGCGCCATTACATGATAAGGTCAGCATATTCTAGGGTAGTGTGCTTTTAGAGGTTTTTAGCTGTTCGGAAACACGATATTTGAATGGGGTAAAAATGTACTCAATAACCTATGTTTTTAGAAGAAAAATTAGACAAAAAATATGGGGTTTTTTTGATCGCGTTTGAGGATGCTTTCTCACTGAAATCCGGATTTGGAATATTTCTGCTAAAAAATATGCGGGGGTTGGACAAGCCCTCAATTTTTGAAATAAGAGAGGAATAGATTTCTTCCTGATATTTACTATGCTACTTTGATGTTGAAGTTATGTTTGAGAATCCCATTACAAAATCCCGAAGATCCTTGCCAAATGCCCGTATGAAAGCGTTTGACAGCTTTTTTCTAATGCGCTCTGTATGAATGTGAGAAGAGTTACGTTGACGTTTATGTCTATTGTATTGACGTTAACTTGCCCAAGTTGTAGTCTTTATCCAATGTCCAGATTTTTTAGAGTGCTGTTTTTGATAGTGCTTTCCTTGAATGTTGTTTCCGTTGTGCATGCTTTATCCTCATCTTCAGCTATTTCAATAGAATTTGACGAAGGCGGTGGTGATCCCGGTCAAATTGTAAGCTATATAGATGGGAAATATGTCCTTTCAGTTGTGGAATACGATATGAATATGCACGGTGTAATTGCAGATGCCCCGGCCATCTTACTGGATGACTTGGCCATAGACCCTGCTAGATCAAGGAAACTAGTGTTTTCAGGGGAGGCGTTCGTAAGAGTTACCAATAAAAATGGTCAGATAAAGAAAGGAGACGTCATTACTACCTCAAGTGAACCAGGTATTGGTGAACTGGCCACTGATACCGGTATGGTTCTTGGCAAGGCTATGGAGGATTTTAGTTCCGATTCTCCCGATGCGGTAGGGGAGATATTGGTTTATGTTGATATTAAGCAGTTCTTTCCCACGATGACAGTTAAGAGAAACCTTCTTGAGGCTCTAAGAGCAGGTGTGCAGGCACCATTCATATCTCCGTTGTCATCCTTGAGGTATCTCTTGGCGGCAATAGTGGTTGCCGGAAGCTTCATAATTGGGTTCTCTACCTTTGGAAGAGTATCTGGAGGAAGTGTCGAAGCTTTAGGTAGGAACCCCCTTGCAAGCCGATCCATCAAATCGGCTGTCACATTCAACTTTTTGCTTACTTTTGTTGTCATGGCAATTGGGCTGACGCTTGCTTATTTGATACTTGTTTTGTAGCATAAATGTATGTTCTACAATCTGCCCGCCAGCGTATCGAGTGTATCGAACCTGGTCTATGCCATTGCTGCCATAATCTTTCTTAGCCTTCTATTCTTCTTTCTGTTCCTACTCAATATTTATGTTCTTGAAAGGGTCTCCAGTCTTATATACAAAAAAAGGATAGAAAGTCATGGTGAGACCCAAGAACAGGCTGTGGCACTACTTGAGGATGCTAGAAGGCAGGCATTTGAGATCATCAGTGAAGCCAATATGAAAGCGCAGGACATTTTGAACAAGACCGGGTCTGTTAGCTCAGAATCCAGCGCCGTGCTCAAAAGAGAAGTAGAAGTTTTACACAATAAGCACGTTGATTTCCTTGAGGGATTATCTAAGGACACTATTTCTGCATACCAGAAAGTTACAGAAGAAGAAAAGAACAAGGGAATAGAGGCAATAGGGGAAACGGTGTCTAGTGTAGAGGATGTAGCCTCAGAAGCTATAACTGCGCTAAAAACAGAGATTGATACCCAGAGAAAGTCCTACGAGGAGTTCTTCGGAGAGAATATGAGAAAAGAGATAGATAGTGTAAGGAAAGAGCTCGACGCATATAGAGATAAGAAGTTTATGGAGATCAACGAACAAGCTAAATCTGTTCTAAAGGACATAAGCAAGGAGGTTTTGGGTAGAGCACTCCCTGTTGAGGATCAAGAGAAATTGGTAATGGAGGCGTTGGACAAAGCTAAAGCAATGGGGGTGTTTGGGGATGAATGATGAGATTATGACAACGGAAGACATCGCGCGGGTGAGGTTCGATATCCAAACCGCGACGGAGGCCCTCTATCGGAAGGATGGCGGGGCTGATGTCAGTGTACTTCACCCTTTGGTACAAGGTAAACTTACTGCTGGTAATAAGGAAACGGTAGTCGATAGTCTTAAGCGCTTGGAACAAGATCTGGATACATATTCGGTTTTAAACATCTCCGTCCCTTCTGTTCCCCAAAGAGAATTCGTACGCAAGATATGTGTGTGGCTGATGAGGACACTAGGTAAGAAGATTGTACTTTCTCTCACTTTTGACTCCACATTGCTCGGCGGGTGTACTTTGTCATATGAAGGCAAATATCTTGACCATTCCCTAAAGAAAATGGCTGATGAGTACTTTGAGAAAAAGGAAGATGTATGACAAATAACTCCTTTGATGAGCTTCTTAATGCCAGTGGAGAGCTTGGTTTTGTCGAAACCTTTGAAAGTCCAATCATACACGTCAGAGGTTTGCCCTCAGCTTTTCCGAGGGAAGTAGTTGTGTTTGAGAATGGCAGCACTGGTCAGGTTTTGTCATTGGATCGCGACTCAGTGGAGGTTCTTACGCTTTCAAATGATAGGGTGAGGATAGGATCTAGGGTGACCAGAACCCAGAAACCTCTTATTATTCCGCTGGGTAAGGAGCTGTTGGGACATACTGTTAACCCTTTTTGCCAATCCTTGTATGGAGAGTCGCCTGTAACATTTCAGAACCCAGAATATAGAGACATTGAAAAAGTTGCTGGTGGTATAACCTCCAGAGAGAAGGTTGTAAAGTCACTGGAAACTGGTGTAACAGTTATCGACCTGATGGTACCGCTGGGTAAAGGGCAAAGAGAGTTGATAATAGGGGATAGAAAAACCGGAAAGACTGAGTTTGTACTTCAGACACTTCTATCACAATCAAGAAAGGGCGCAATCTGTGTCTATGCTTGTATAGGAAAGAATATGTCAGAGATTCTAAAAATAGAGAATTTCATCCGCGATCACGGTATTACAGCCACTAGTGTTGTGGTAGCTTCCAGTGCGATGGACCCTTTGGGAAGTATTTACTCCACTCCGTATTCTGCTATGACAATAGCTGAATATTTCCGTGATCTTGGTAATGAGGTTGTCCTAGTTTTAGATGACTTGACTACGCATGCTAAATATTATCGTGAGATATCGCTCATTGGTAAGAGGTTTCCTGGAAGAAACTCTTATCCTGGTGACATATTTTACACACACTCTCGCCTTTTGGAGAGAGCAGGTAACTTTAAGACTGAAAGGGGAACCTTTTCTATATCATGTCTCGCATTGGGCGAGACACTTGGTGGTGATATGTCGGGCTACATTATAACTAACTTGATGTCAGTGACAGATGGACACATTTATTTTGATGAAGAGATATTTACTCAGGGAAGAAGACCTGCGGTCAACTACTTTTTGTCAGTTACAAGAGTTGGTAGACAAACTCAAAATAAACTAAGATGGGATATAAATAGGGAGCTTACTACTATACTTGGTCTTTTGGATAAGTCGCAGGTTTTTGCACACTTTGGCGCTGAACTTAGCGAGGGTATAAGGTCAACTTTGGATATTGGTAACAGAATACTTGATTTTTTCAATCAACCTATGGCGCAGGTTGTCCCTTTGGATCTTCAACTTTTTATCTTCGCGGCTGTGTGGTCAGGACTTCTTAAGAATGTTGACAACAGATTGGTGATGAATCAGCTTGTAGAGGATGCAGTCTCTCACTATGCTGAAGATCAAGAGTTTAGAGGTTTTGTCGAAAACATGGTCAATTTGTCTCCCGATTTCAACGCATTCCTTGGAAGTATGCGTTCTTCTGTTCCTCAAGTACTTGGTTTCCTAAATGTATCACATGGCGTCAAGCAAGAAGGAAATTGACAACGACATTCTAAGTCTGAACGCCATCCATACAGTGTTGGAGGCATATGAGGAAATTGCTTCCATAAGGATGAGGAGGACAAAGGCATACGTGCTTAGGAATAGGGAATTCCTGGAAGGGTTGAATATGGTTTTCGCCAGGGTGAAGAATTCCTATAAGAAAGAGATCCAGGTCTTGATGTCCAAAGAGGAATCTTCGAAGATAAAGAAGGAGATAGCTGTTCTTCTGTCTGCTAACACCGGTCTTTTCGGATCTATATTGGAAGATGCTTTTAATGTTTTTTATAAATATGTAAGTTCGTCACAATGTGACATCATGATTATTGGCAAGATGGGCCAGGTTATGTATGAGAGCATGCCAAACAAGAAGAAGTTCATCTATTTTGACATGGAAGAGAATACTAAAGACTCATATAACGTTAAACCTATTGTGGAAACGCTTGTGATGTATGAAAATGTCAATGTTTTTCATGGGGAGTTTCAAGACATTCTGCATCAGATTCCTACGATGACTGCCTTAACGGGGGAGGGTAAAGACATCCAATATCTGGGTCAGGATGATGATGTGAGAAGTATCTTTGAACCGGAACTTAAGAAAGTGCTGGATTTCTTTAAAAGTCAGATATTGTCAGCACTTTTTGAGCAGACTATGTACGAATCTACCCTTAGCAAATATACATCCAGAATGATAAGTCTTGATAAAGCCTCCAGTGATGTGAGCAGGATGTTGGAGAAGTCTAAACTGGCTA
>JBAZBO010000040.1:0-8791 GCA_041671425.1 Patescibacteria group bacterium
AACAAAGGTCAGAAGACAACCCCAAGTGCCGAGGAAAAAGCCAAAGATCTTTTGAATTACAAGGATGTCTCAGAGCTACCCAAGGAAGAGTCCGACACTTTGCCCACACTATACGTTTTCAGACACGGGCAGACGGAAGATAACGCCAAATACATATTCAGCGGGTGGAGAGACCCAGACCTCACAGAAGAAGGCAGGAAGCAGGCATTGATATTAGCTGAAAAGCTAGAAGACAAGAAATTGGACCTGTTGATTTCCTCACCTCAAGTCAGAGCTTTAGACACTATGAAGCTCGGCGTATCTCTAAATGTAAATGCAAAAGATAAAGAAATAGAAACTGACGAAAGAATAAAGGAAAGGTCATACGGAGACCTGCAAGGCACCAGCAAAATGGAACTACAGTTAAAAGATCCCGAACTTCTTAAGAGAATAAGAAGGGGCTATTACGAGGTTCCAACCAATGGTGAAAGCATGGAGATGGTCTGCCAAAGAGTGGCAAGTTTCTGTGATCAACTTGTAGAGAGGATGAAAAGAGAGAAAATAAACGTAGCCATTTCATGCCATGGCAATTCCTTCAGAGGATTCAGACAATACTTTGAGCATCTCAAACCAGAGGAAATTGAAAAGCTGGAGACTCCACTTGGGCAGGATTACGCGGCGTACGTTATTCGCTAAGACCCAGGTATTCCAATACACCAACGCCGTTCTTATCTTTGAAGGCATCATCCATTTTCTGGATCGGATTTGCCCCAAGGAAGGATAGCAGTTCATAAAGCTTACTTTTTCTCTCTTCACTGCTAGCGACTTCTTTCAAAGACTCTATCTCGGGTTCTACTTCGAAATACTTCATCTTCGCCGTTACAGGAAGCTGCCAGAATAGTAGAAAGCCTCTGTCAGGAAAATCTATGCCAAGGATCTTGTAACAGTGCTTTATTATGGTTTTTTCAAGCTCTTTCACTACATCATCTATAACAGTCTTTTCTTTCTCAATGTTCTTTATACCTGGAAAGCCACCCACCTCAATATAGACCTTTGTTTTTGGTTCCGTACCAGAAGGCCTAACTGTGACAGTAATACTCTTTATGCTGCTATCCTTGGGTGCTAGCTTGAAAACCAAAACATTTCTTGAGACTTTATCGGTCTCTGACTTAAATGGTTCACCACTCCAATAGTCAGCAATATCCTCAACCTTGTACTCACCTATTCTGGATAGAGGAGCTCCCCTAAGTGTCTCCATTATTTTAGCCATCTGAACCATCCCCTCTGCGCCAGGAAGTCTGATCTCGGTTAAATAGTTGCTGTAATAGCCAAACTCTTCGAATATCTGATCCAAATAACTACCCAATGTCTGACCTTGATCTTTCAGTTTTGAAACTAGCTCAGAAATCAAAATGGCTGGTACACAGGAATCCTTATCCCTAATATAATTTCCAACCACCATACCGTGACTCTCCTCCCCACCTAATACAAAATCATTGATTCTTCCCTCTTTCTCAAGCTTGTTCATCTCGTACGCAATGTATTTTATGCCAACTAACAGATCCTCAATGACACCGACACCGTATTTTTTGGATATTGAAGTCACTAGGTTGGTAGTAACCAAAGTCTTTATCACAACACCATGCTTAGGAAGTTGTTTGCTTTGTACAAGTTCATCCAACAGATACTTCAGAGACAGTACAAAAAGCTCATTACCCGTGTAAAATCTCCATCCGGTTGTTTCTTTAGACATAGCCCCTACCCTATCCCCGTCAGGATCTGTTACTAGAATAATATCGGCAGAGATCTTATCCGCCGGAGGAATCAAATTCTGATAGGCTTGCGTAACCTCAGGATTTGGAATATTGAAAGTTATACTGCTGAACTCGGGGTCCGGTTTGCCTGAAATCGAGTCCATTGTAATATCAAAGCCTAGGTTCTTCATCGCTGGATAAACTGATGTTGATGACGTTCCATGAAAAGGACTAAAAAAGATCTTTGCAGATCTATACTTTGGATTGATCGAAATCTTCTCAACTGTAGACAAATAGGAGGCTCTGTCCTCAGTATCAACATAGCATATCTTCTTTGACTTCAATAAATCCTTAAAGGAACCTTTTCTGATATCTTGAACATGATCCACCACATAATTGACTAATTCCTGATCAAAGGGTGAAATCAACTGGCCACCAGTCTCATCAACAACTTTTTTACCATTGAAAGCCGGTGGATTATGACTAGCACTTATGACATCCCCAGCCACAGCACTCAAGTGCCTAACCATATATGATAGTTCGGGTGTTGAGGCAATTCCATCAAACAAGTGAACTGTAATGCCATTCGCGGCGTATACAACTGCGGCAGCTTCAGCGAAGTCTTTGCAATTGTTCCTTACATCGTATGCTATAACTACTCCTCTTTTCCTTGCGTCTTCGCCGAAATGCGCCACAAGATATTGGGAATGACCCTGTGCAGAGGACATTATTGTCCATTTATTTATTCTATTTGGTCCAGCCCCCATCAATCCTCTTCTTCCACCCGTTCCAAAAGGTATTACCTGATAGAAACTATCCAGAAGTTCATCCCAGTCCTCTTTTTCTATAAGTGCTTTTATCTCAGAAACAAAATCTGAGTATTCATCTTTTGAAAGCGATTTCTCTATATTATCAAGAGCAGCTTTCTTATAAACCTGATCTACATTCAACTTTTTAAAACCTTCTGAGATACTTGAGATTAAAGTGGGTATGTCTTTCATGTAGATATTTTACTACATTAAGCAGGATCGTCCTCTGCTGAAATCTGGCATTTGCTGTGGTTACAACTCATGCAAAGATTGGGACCGGGATTATCCTTAACTTGTGATCGTGTAGAAAATGTCCAAAAGTCTATTGTACTTTGCAGTTCTCTCACCTCGCGCCGGAGCACCGGATTTCATAAAATCAGCACCAACCGCCAGAGCGAGATCAGAGATGAAAGTATCCTCAGCGGTATCTCCACTTCTGTGGGAAACACAAACTGCCATCTCATGCTCTTTTGCTTTCTTTATGAAACTGAAGGTTTCGGTAAGCGTACCTACCTGATTGGGCTTTACAATCACAGCATTGGCCAGACGTTGCGATAAGGCATCTTCCAACAGCTTTGTATTCGTAACCACCAAATCATCTGCCACTATCATCAGCTTGGAAGACATTTTGTTTGTGAAACTTTCCCAAGACAAAGGATCTTTCTCATAGAACGGATCTTCTAGGAAAATTATCTCAAACTCCCTTAACAAGTTCTCATAATAGTCACCTAGCTGTGTACCATTTAGAGTAAGGTTCTGCTCTGGTATTACGTATCTTTCATCAGCATAGAAAGACCCAGCCGCCACATCCATCCCAAAGAAAACATTTGCTCCGGGGGAATAATGCTCCGATGCAGCATTTCTCAAAAAAGTCAGGGCTTTTTTAGCATCAAAATTGTTTGGGGCAAAACCACCCTCATCTCCTACATCTATATCAAAACCTGCGTCTTTAAGTGAGGATTTCAACTCGTGGTAAACATCAACACCTAGTTGGACTGCTTTATCATAAGGCATGTTTCTGGCAGGTATGACCATAAATTCCTGGAACGAAAGTCCATTGTGTGCATGCTTGCCACCATTTAAGATATTAAAAACCGGAGTTGGAAATGCATATTTCCCATCTCCACCAAACAACTCTCTCAAATATTCATAAAGCTCTACATGCTTTGACTTTGCACAAGCCTTTGTATACGCCAAAGAAGTGGACAGGATGGCATTTGCCCCTATATTACTTCTATCTGCAGTTCCATCTAGCTCAAGCAGCTTATCGTCTAAGCCTTTTTGATCGAATCCACTGAAACCATTAAGGGCGGGATCAATTTTGGTGCGAATACTTTCCAGAGCAAGATCTACAGGAATATAGGAAGCCTCATTTTCACCCTTAGAAGCCCCATCGGGCACCACATGAAAACCAATCGCACCATCGTCAAGAACTACTCTTGTACCAACGGTCCACTCCCCTCGGGAATTAAGATATTTATTGGCAGTGATACTCTTGATAATGCTCATAAACTTACTTCACAAAAAGTCTTCTCTTTGTAGAAACGCTTCTTTCCTTGGCCTCACTTCTTGATCTAAGCACTTTCTTTTCCGCATCGTATACGATCCTTCTGGTCTTTTCTAGTACATCAGGACTTACTGAGACCGAGGTTACACCCCAATCTACAAGCATCCTTACCATATCCGGGTATTCAGAAGGGGCTTGGCCACAAACAGAACAGGTGACTTTCCTTCTCCTACAGGTGGTGACTATCTTTTCCAAACTAGCCAGAACAGCAGGATCCATCTCATTGTATACATTAGCCACTTTCTGGTTATCCCTATCAACACCCAAGGTCAACATCGTCAAATCATTGGTACCTATAGAAACACCATCTATTCCCTCATCAATAAACTCATCTAGCATGATCACATTGGAAGGGATTTCCACCATCATCCATACATGGAAAAGCCCGCTTCTTCGAAGTCCATAGGCATTCATTATCTTCTTTACCTCCCTCAGCTCCTCTATAGTCCTCACGAACGGAAGCATGACATGAAGATTTTTGTGACCCATTTTATTTCTAACTATCTTTATGGCCTCGATCTCCATCCTAAAGACTTTTTCATCCTCTATGTATCTGCTTACCCCTCTGAAACCTATCATCGGATTCGGCTCTTCCTGCTCGAATTCTTTTCCACCTTTCAAACTGGCGTACTCGTTGGTCTTAAAGTCAGTGAATCTATAAACTACAGGCCTTTCATCAAACGACATGGCAAATTTCTCAAGATTCTTGGCAAGGGCGTTGATGAAAGCCTTCTCATTGTGTTCTTTTACGAAAATCCTGGGATGAGATCCCATCTGCGCGATCATGAACTCAGCCCTTAGTAACCCCACACCATCTACATTTCTCTCAGCCATCTCCAAAGCAAGTTCGGGTTCTGCCAGATTCACATATATCTTGGTGGCCGTATGCGCACCTTCGGGAAGCATCTCCCCCTCTATATCCACTTTCTGGATCATAGTGACATCACCTTCATAGACTTTTCCGCTTCTTCCATCCACAGTAATAACCTCGCCATCAACCAGCATCTTTGTAGCACTTTGGGAACCAACCACAGCTGGCAAACCTAACTCTCTGCTAACAATAGCCGCATGGGACGTTCTGCCACCTTCGTCGGTCAAAATGGCACAAGCTCTCTTCATGGCAGGCACATAATCAGGATTAGTCATAACTGCCACTAATACATCACCCTGTGACACTCTATTAATCTCAGAAGCTTTATCTACAATCCTCACAGGTCCACTAGCGGCACCAGGAGACGCAGCAAGACCCTCCAGAAGAACTTTTCCAGCCTTCTTGGGGTCTATCACAGTTTCCTCTAGAGCATCTGACTCACCAAGGGTAGTTACAGGCCTTGATTGGACAATATAGATCTTCTTATCTTCAACACCCCATTCAATATCCTGGGCTTTTCCACCGTAATGCTCTTCCACTTTCATCCCCAGCTGAGCAAGAGCCTTAATATAGGTATCGTTAAGTTTTTGCGTTTCTCTATATTGAACAGAAATTGGGGTCTTCCCAGCAAGGGTCAATTGCCAGGTCTGTTTCTCTATATTTTTAGAGATGATATTTCCAGATTTCTTACCGACAATGTACTGGTCAGGAGTTATCTCACCAGACACAATAGGCTGACCCAAACCAAAAGCGCCTTCTATAACCACATCATTCATATTCTTAGTTACGGGATTTACTGTGAACATGATCCCTGATACCTCGGATTGGACCATGAATTGTACCGGGACGGCGATACCAACCTTGAAATGGTTATAGCCTTTTTCAACCCTGTAAAAAATAGCTCTAGATTCAAAAAGTGATGCCCAACATCTCTGAACACTCCTTACCACATCTTTATAGCCTTTAATGTTCAGATATGACTCTTGCTGTCCGGCAAAGGAGGCGTCTGGCAAGTCTTCAGCTGTAGCGGATGATCTCACTGCTACTAATCTGTCGTGCTCTCCGCAGAGCTTTTGATAAGCCACTTTTATCTCTTCCTGAATATCTGATGGCATTTCGGCAGAAATCATCGCCGTCTGGATATCCTTCTCAGCCTGTTGAAGTCTCTTGGAGTTGTTGACATCCAAACCGGAAAGCTCAGTGAGTATCTTCTGTCTCAAAGATGTCTTTTTCAAAAATTCGAAATATGTGGAAGCAGTGACCACAAAGCCATTGGGGACAGGGATCCCAGCATGGTACATTTCACCAAGATTGGCTCCTTTACCTCCTACTAATGGGATATCTGTCTTTCGGATTTCTTCAAACCAGAGTATATGGGCAGTTTTTTTACTCATAAAAAAAGTATAGCATGCAGAAAATCAGGTATCTACAGTTTATTCCGTCACCCATTCTGCTTTGGGATCGAAAATATGAATTTGGCACCCTTGGGCTGATTGTCCTCTATCCATATCTTACCGTTATGGGCTTCTACAATGCCTTTGGCAATGACCAACCCCAAACCGGTACCATGCTCATTGGTATTCTTCCCACGGACGTACTTATCAAACAGCTTGGGTTTTAGCTCATCTGAAACACCCTCACCTGTGTCGGTTACTGATACCTCTACCAATTCACCTTTGTTTGAAGACTTTAAGACTATTTCTCCACCCTCGGGAGTAAACTTAACGGCATTTGAGACCAAGTTATTTAAAACCTGAAGTATCTTCTTGCTATCTATGTAGAACTGAATAAGAGATTCATCCAAATCCACTGAGAGAGTCACATTTTTTTGAGCAGCCAGGTTAGAGAAAAATTCCTTGGTCTGCCTAAGTAGATCATTGATATCGGCAAAGTTCCTGAATACTTCTATCTTCTTTTCCTCAATCTTTGCTGCATCCAGCAGCTCGCCAACCTTATCTAGAAGGGCTATTGATGACAACCTGATCTGATCCAGGAATTTATGCTTATCCTCCGCCGAGACTTCATCCTCATGAGACAAAATAACCTCAGCAGTTCCCCTTATAACCGAAAGCGGTGATCTAAGCTCATGAATGACCATAGCGGAAAACTCTCTTCTCAACTTCTCCAGCTCTTTCTCCTCGGTCTGGTCGTAAATAATAATACCTACCCTGATCACTACAGTATTATTGATTATGGGTAGAAGCAGCAGCTCGAAAGATTTCCCATCCTTTTCCACCTCCGAAACCTTTTTTGGCATTCCAGAGTTGAACACCTGAGCCACCTCATTCTCCAAAGAAAAGGAACTGCTGAAATAGTCGGCCAGATCAAGGAAGTTTGGACTTACAAGATTGCTCAAACCAACAATCTTGGTCACGGCTGGATTTTCTACCAGGACCTGAAGGTTTTTGTCCACTACCAAAACACCTTCTCGCATATTATTCACAATACCCTCAAACTTCTCGGTTTCTCTATCAACAAGATCCACCAGCCTATCGTATATAGCCATCATCTCTGTCAACGCCATGCTGACATAGGTTTTGGCACTATCCCCATAAACACCCTTTTGATTGGTAATGAAGGATATGCAACCAACAATCTCCTGCTTTCTGTACAACGGAAAGAGAAGATAAGACCCTATTGGATCCGGCTTGCCTTCACTAAGGGGCCCCCCGATCACATCTTCTTCCACTTCATAGCTGAAAGGTGGAACGTTGGCAGTTTTCTCCATTTCCGAAAAGAGTCTTGTCTTTGCTTCTGCTAAGAGCTGTTTTGATACCTGAGGTCTGACCAAAGACTTGAAGATAACCTTCTTGTCGGAGACTTTGATCACATAGGAAGCCACAGAATAGAGCACCTTGGTCTCAAACTTCTTAAGAACCACATCCAAAACCCGAGAGAGTTCCAAAGACTCACCTATTTTCTCAATCACCAGATCAAGGAACTCTACGTTTAAAGAAGGACTTTCAGGTGACAATCCCTTTAACTTCCTCAACTTCAGAACCTTTTGCAGAAAAAAGAAGAGGAAACCCGCAAGAGATAACACTCCTACGATTATGATGGGCAGTGAAAGGGACTTAAGCATCTTCGTTTTCTATAATATTAACAATAGAGGATGAGGTATCACCAAGATAGTGCGCCACTTTCTCAGAAAGCTCAGACGGGACTATGTTGTATTTCAACATATAATCTTCCGCACCCAGACGCAAAGCTTTAGTGACATTGTTATCATCCCCATAGTTGGTAAGCATCACCACTTTCGTGGCCATCAGTTCCTCATCTGACTTCAATTCCTCAAGTATCTGCATTCCATTCCTACCAGGAAGCATCAGGTCCAAAAGAACCAGATCCGGCCTTTGGGTTCTGAAAGCCTCAATTGCTGCCAACCCGTCGGGCACATTTACCACTTCATAACCTTTTATCTTCAGTTCCATGGAGTAAACATTGTAAAGCGCCAAGTCATCCTCTACGATCATTATTTTCTTCATGTGACTATGATAGATAATTTGACTTGCTTTGTAAACATAATCTATGCTTATCCTTATGTTCAAGAAACTTCTCTGGATCGTTCCGCTGATACTTATCATTGCAGTACCGGCTTTTATATACATTGACCAGAGAAATTCAGATTTTCCATTGATAACTCCACTCGCAAAACCAAGGATACTGGAGGTGTTCGAGGATAAAAAGGGCTCGTCTTCTTTCTTAAAAGAAAAAGAGCCCATCAACATCCTCCTCTTGGGAATAGACAGAAGAAGCAAACAGCAGATGGGGTTTAATACCGATGTAATGATCCTAGTCTCAATAGACCCAA
>JBAZBO010000041.1:0-403 GCA_041671425.1 Patescibacteria group bacterium
CTTTTGATAAAATCATCACCCTTTATTGCTGTAAGAGCCACTCTCAACCCACCATCGCAAGCAGTATACGTCATATACAAAGTGTCATCACCTTCTACCTGAACAATTCTAGGATCTTCACATCCACCCCAGCTACCACCAGATGGTGAGTAATAGAAACATGAGTCAGTGTCATTAACTAAGTGCTGGTACACCGGATATGAAAGTCTCTCATCTACCTGTAAACCATCTTCAGAGAAAGCATATCCAAAGCGGGAGATTCCATCATCACCTATGGATCTGTAGATAATATGAACCTTGCCATCTATCATGGCCACACCTGGGTTGAAAACTTGTCCGGATTCCCAACCATGTTCACTGTTTGGCGAAAGAATAGGGTTTTCTTTAAATTTTTTGAGGAAAA
>JBAZBO010000041.1:413-8674 GCA_041671425.1 Patescibacteria group bacterium
CAATTTTACGGAGGATTTCCTGACCTTTTTTGGGCAGTCTGTGCTTAATTATGATCGAGCGGATACTCTCCGGTCTGCCAAAAAAAGCTATAGTCGTTATCTTTTCTTTTTGTTTATCGTCCATCTATTATTTAGGGCATTAAATAATATTACCGTTTTAAACCCCTTTGCGGATATTATTTACTCAATTTTTTACTTCGTCAACAATTTCCCTTTGATAAAGTCAATAGTAGGTATCATCAAGGGGTCAATGTCATTCTTTTTCGCAAATAAAACACTACAATAGCTAGAAAAAACTAAGGTCTCAAGCATCTCCTGAAGCAAGCTACCGTTCGAGATCTTATGTACATATGACTTATACCCAGCCTTGTCCAATATTTCTTTTGTGATCTCAAATCTGTAAAGCACCCTGGGGTGATAATTTTCCGATCTAAAAAGTATTGGGGTTATAGATCCTTGCAATTTCGTAAGCCCTACAACAAGGTTGTGATTAAGCTCGGGGACTTCAGACGCAAATGCCAGCCTTTTTGAAGTCTCATTCAGCTGAGTTGCAAATACTATGCCATTTCCTTTCATATGTTCTGCAGAGAAAATCATAAAAGCGTCAGAGTTGAACTTATCTACGAATTCCTGAGCAGAGGTTTCTATTTTATCTGAGTTAGCTCTTACATATTTGAGTGCACTACCCAGCTGACTATCAAGGTCATCACCTGACATTCCCTTGATGAGATTCAAACTACTAAGAAGTCCCAAGAGCCCAAACATACCATAACCGATACCCAGTCTTGGCATCTTGCTGGGATTATGCTTTGGATCATATTGATAATGTGGAATATTCAATTCATTGAATAGATCCGCCAATTTCCCTCCTGAGCACAGTCCAGTCAGGAAACATCCTTTTTCCTTGGCTTCACCAGCACAACTCAAAGTCTCTTCGGTGTTGCCCGAATAGGAGGAAAGAACCACCAAAGTATGCTCATCCACCCAAGCAGGAAGGGTATATCCCTGGCAGACGTATAGCGGAACAGCGGGTTTGAAAACTGAATTCACAACAAAAGCAGGTGTAGACGAGCCACCCATACCACACACTACAATATTTCTAATATTCTGATATTCAGAAGAGAATACGGTTTTCCTTGCTTCCTGCCAAGACTGGAGACACTGATCACCCAAACCAACTACCGAACTTAACGCTATTTCTACACTCATTTCTTGTTCATTTTTATCCATTACTAAAGTATATTCGGGTGGAAGACAAATGCAATAACTGATAGTAGTAAGGAAAGAATCGGCTTTCTTGGCCGTGTTTGTCATACTTACATATTTGGTTCTATTTCTGGTGTAGAATTGTTCTATGAAGAAACTCCCAAGGCAATTTATCTATCCTGTCATCTTAGTAATACTTCTTGATATATTCTTCACACTGCTGGGGCAACCAAAAGAATATTGGAATAATCCCATCAAAGTGCAAGAGGGGAGCCCGTTTGGAGTATTAACACTTAGTAGTAGCCCATGGCTGTTTCTCTCAGCAATGCTTATTTATACCATTATTGTAAGCACGGCTCTCAGGAAACTACCATTCTATCTGGGAGTCTTTGGCACAATCTCGTTTTTCCTGGGGCATGTGTGGGGATCATCGTCCTGGACTTACACATTATTCCTTAAATACATAACGAAAAACCCAAAGTTAGAGTTCGCACACTGGTATGTGATGGTAGGATATCTTTTACTAATAAGTCTGACTACAACACTTTGGATAGGAAAATATCTTAAGAAGAACCCACAACAGGTTAACAATACCTAGACAATCAGTTTGTGCAAAACAAAAGAGACAACCGTCAGAACTATTGAGAACAGCATAGCTGTCCAGAAAGAGTTGATCTCAAATCCAGGAACTATATTGGAGGCTAGAAGTACTATCAAAGCATCTATTACAAAGGTGAACAACCCCAAAGTCAGGATGTTTATGGGAAGAGATAGAAGTATCAGAAGGGGCTTTACAAGTACATTAAGGACCGCCAGGACGACTGATACTACGAGAGCTACCCAATAAGACGCTATTTTCACTCCGGAAAGAAGATATCCTGTCATATATACCGCAAAACCATTGATCAGGAATTTTACAACGTTGTTTATCATAGCTACCTACAATCATATCAAATCTTTCAAGCTTATGGTGTAATCAAGGTTACAATTTTACAATTACAACCCGTAGTGCTACTATAAACTTATGAAAAGGATACGTACTGCCTTTTCGGTAATATCAATCTTCACACTGCTCTCCATTTTAGCTGCTCCTGTTTTTGCTCTTGACCCAATATATCAAATTCCCAACAAAATAATTGATGTCTCGAAAATAGATATAAAGACCGTCTCATGTGCCATCATAAAATCAAGTATCGACAACAGAATATCCAACTTCAACACCAGATATAACAATCATCTTGAAGTTTATACAAAGCTTACAGATAGACTCGAGCAGATGATAGAAAAGTGGCAGGGCTGGGGATACGAGACCAGCAACGTAGAAGGGGATCTGGATAACCTTAAGGAAATGATCAAGGAATACAAGGATGACCACGAGGACTTGATCGCAAAGCTCACCGCTGCAAGAGATTCTTGCGGAAGTTCGAGCTACTCTACAAAGGTAACTGCTGCAAAAGAAGCACTAAAAGAGCTTAGAGGGGATACCGTTGCGATAAGAAATCTATATCAGTCGATCCTTAGACAGCACATACTTGAACTGAAAAATCAGGAGACCGAATAAATATGGAAGATGTTAAGCCAAAAAATAGTAGAATAGTTCCGGTATTAGTAGCAGGGTTGCTCGCCTTATCCCTCGCGGTTATCTATTTTGTTATGAAACAGCCATCGCAAACGATAGATAACTCTAGCGTAACCACTGAGGTTCAAACTGAACAGGAGATGTCGACAGAGCCAGCTGAAACTGTGGTGACGCCGACACAACCCACCGGTACCGTTACCCAGACACAGACAGAGGAACTGGAAGACCATTCTGACGACATAGACAGCGACCTTAATTCTTTAGACTCACTTGACCTTTCCACAGCAGAGAACGATCTTGGAGATGATAAGATCTCAGATCTTTAGTAACACCTTTTTTACTCCAGGAATCCTGCTACAATTTAGACATGAACAAAATTAGGTCAAACAAGACGGTCAGGATAGCTGTAATAGTCATTCTGCTCGTTGCGGCAATATATTTATATTTTACGATCTAGGAGGATCCATATATGAACGAAAAGCTCGATAAGATAGTAGATAGAGCTACTGATTACAGTGGCCCAAAAAGCAGGAAAGCCGCGAAGGGGTTTCTTGGCGTAGTGATAGTACTTTTACTGGGGGCACTTGGATTGGAAGTATCAAATAGTGATTTTGACCTTGGCTCGATACTTTCAGGCAACTCACTTTCGGAGTCAAAGATACAAAGAGATGAGAAAGGAAATCTGATCCAAAATGAGGCAGGGGAATTCGTAACCAGAATAATGAGGGATAAACTTGGTAATGTGGTAACCAGCGGTGGAAAGTACACAGACGAATACAATTGTGACGATTTTACCACCCAGAAAGAAGCACAGACATTCTTTAAGAATGCTGGTGGTCCAAACAAGGATACCAACAATCTTGACGGTGACAATGATGGTACAGCATGCGAGGCATTGCCCGCTGGGAATTAGAGATTATTTTTAAAGAATTCTAGCGTTCTAGCCATAGCCTCTTCAAAATAAGGCGCGGTTATGTTGTGTCCACCGCCAGGATACTCATAGAATTCGTATACTTTGCCGTTTTGGTCAAGTATTTCTACAAGATCCCTAGAATAACCAATATTCACAACCGGATCTTCTGTGGCATGGTGAATCTGCACAGGGGCAGAAAGATACCTGATATTTTTTGTAAGAGAGATCGAAGTCCAAAACTCATTACCAAAGTCTACTTGTCCTGAGTCAGATCTTATCTTCTGGATCTCAGGCGACACCTCCCTGTCCCTCTGTTGATCGCCCTCTTTGGTTTCAAAAGGTCTGTGAATGTAACTGGAATCGCTGATCCTATATTTAGCAAAATCCTCATAACTATATACAGCCCCAGCCCATATAACGCCTACCTTAATCTCGTCAGAAACTAGCATTGCTCTTAACAAAAGGTTTCCTGCCATGCTATGACCCCACATACCAATCCTTCCTGGGTTTACATTTTCATACTTCTGGAGGCTTTTTAGGGCACTTATCGCATCTATCGTGTAGGCCGAAGAGAAATACGACCCTGAGGCATCACCCTCAGAATTGCCATTTCCCCTAAAGTCTATCTTAAAAACTACAAAGCCATTTCTAGCCAAATAATCCACATAATCTACATATCCACTGGTAGTCTGATATTGCAATGGTGGTATATAGCCGTGGTTAAAGACAATAGCAGGGTAACCTCCCTCGGGCATTTCACCCATAGGGACTGTTAGGAGACCGTACACTTTGTTTCCCTCACTGGTATAACTTGCTATATATCTTTTGTAATTGCTCCCATTTTCAAGTTCTTCCTCTATTAGAGGCGTTGGTGAATCTATCATCAAAGACCTTAGATAATCTATGCTGATAGGGGAAATATAGCTTTCGTTTTGGGAAATATCCTTAATGGGCTCATTCATATCATCTGCTACTTTATCATTTTTGTTCAAAATATATATTAGGATCAGAGCAGTTGATATAGTTACTATTAATTCCAAAACAAGTGACTTCTTCATAATGGCCATGATATCACGGGGCGTTAATGCTAATATTTTCATAGTATGGGTGCAAAGCTAAAGAACCTCATCTTAAACAGTAAGAATGTTATATTGATCTTCTTCATAGCTTTCGCAGGATATCTGATCAACCTACCAACAGATTATTCCAAAACCATGAGTACACGTACGTATAGAAGATTACTGACATCGTACGATGTCACCGCCGCAACATTTCTACCATATGAGCTCATCACCAAGGGCAATCTATTTTTCTCGATAGAGACCCTGGAAGGAATGAGAAGGACCGAAGGACCCACAGTACATTCTGTGATGAAAGTGGGGGACAGGTACTTCTCAGCATATCCAATACTCTCAGGGGTCATGGCGGTACCTATATATTTGATACCTGTCATTCTACACAAGATCCCGGATCTGCATTATGTGGAAAACCTGACAAGGATACTATCTCTGGCTAGGATTTCAGCATCTTTCTATACGGCAATCTCTGTTTCAGTTTTTTACCTAATACTCACAGAGATAGATAAGTTGAAGAAATTCAGGACGACCAAGTGGATCTACCTTTTTGTTTTTTTCTACGCCTTTGGAACAAATGCATATGCTGTAGCCAGCAGATCCTTATGGCAGCACACATCATCACTTTTGTTTGTGTCTATTATCATTCTCTTCTTACTGAAAAGCATCAAGAATGAGAGATATATTAAATGGCTGGGACTCCTCGCAGGGCTTTTATACTTGGCCAGACCATTGAACATAGTTTTTATATTCATCTTAACCATATATGTATTCATCAAGCATAGGAAACAATTCCCAAGCTACCTCTTGTTTTCACTCCCATGTGTTGTTTTGCTCCTTGCCTATAACCAGTCAGTATTTGGGAAATTACTTACCTCAGAATATGTGGTAAAGGGTGACACTAAGTTTTCTACACCCATACTAAAAGGTCTTTCTGGAAATCTTTTCAGTCCGGCCAGGAGCTTTATCTTCATCACCCCACCACTGGCGGTAAGTTTCTATAGTATGGTCAGGGTAATGATTACCAAAAAGAAAACGCCTCTTGATATTATCCTAACTGTATTATCAATAACTTTTATAATAATGTTCGTTCTTTACTCAAAGTGGTGGTGCTGGTATGGGGCTGACAGATTCGGATATGGACTTTTTACAGAGTGGCTACCAATAGTCTCAGTATTCACATACCTAGCCTTCAAGCCCAGTGGTAGGATCATCAAGATAGTCTTTCTAATATTGGTTTTATGGTCACTTTACGCTCAATTCAATGCTGTTTGGTTTCGAAAGAGCAGATGCAGTGGAGACTCACACAATTGGACCTTCTACTGTCTGAAACCCTTAATGTTTACCGATCAAGAATATTAGATATCTTCTCAGCAATCACTCAGACTAATTCTATAAACTAACCATCAGTAAATATTTAAAGGAGATCTTATGAACAAACATAAATTATTAATTTCAGCACTAGCAGCAGGAACAATTGGCGTAACAGCCCTTTCGCTGTTGTCAGGGAGTGTATTTGCACAAGGAGATGGCAGATACTCACCATTGGTACAAAAGCTAGTAGATAAATTTAACCTCAGCCAAGAAGAGGTAGACACAGTAGTTAGCGAATACCAGGCTGAAAGACGAACTGAGATGCAGAATCGCTTCCAAGAAAGGCTTGACCAAGAAGTGGAAGCCGGGAATATAACTTCCGAGCAAAGGGAAAAGATCATGGCCAAACATGAAGAAATGCAAAATGAGATGATCGGTCAGCAGGGTCTAACTTCTGATGAAAGAAAAGCCAAGATGGATGAGCACAGATCTGAGCTCGAGAAATGGGCAGAGGAGAATGGTATTGACGTGCAATACCTAATGGGTTTCGGCCCAGGCAAAAGAGGCGGATTTGGCGGACAAGACGGAGATGGACAGATGAAGGGCAGAGGTTACTGGCAAGAACAGTAAGTAAATCTAGAAGAGCCCCGGAAACGGGGCTTTTCCTTTTCTCAGCAAAAATTCAGCAAAAAACATATAATAGTGCCCATGAGGATATTAATAGTAGAGGATGA
Source organism: Patescibacteria group bacterium (assembly GCA_041671425.1). Classification (GTDB taxonomy): domain Bacteria; phylum Patescibacteriota; class WWE3; order UBA101185; family UBA10185; genus JBAZBO01. Next base: position 7,233 of record JBAZBO010000041.1, read on the forward strand.
GCACAAAATCGCACAGGCTTTGAAGAAAGGATTGGAGCAGGAAACATTCTCAGTTGACCTGGCATACACCGGGACAGAGGGCTATGACATGGCGTCAACAGAAGAATATGACGTAATAGTCTTGGATGTGATGCTTCCCAAGATGAATGGCTTTGAGATATGCAAAAAACTAAGGGAAGATGAGAACCACACCCCTATCATGATGCTAACAGCCAGAAGTGAACTGGACGACAAATTGGCGGGCTTGAACACGGGTGCAGATGACTATCTTACAAAGCCATTTGCTTTTGAGGAACTGCTGGCAAGACTTAGAGCACTTATGAGAAGACCTAAGAAGGCTCTGGAAACTACATTGAGATGTGGAGATCTTTCCCTGAACACGCAAACCTTCCTGGTATCTAGACAGGAAAAAGAGATCTCTTTGTCCAAAACTGAATATGCGCTTTTGGAGTACTTAATGAGGAACTTGGGAAAGACATTGAGTAAAGAGCAGATAATTGCACATGTATGGGATTATGATTCGGATATACTTCCAAACACTGTGGAAAGATACATGGGCTACTTACGCACAAAATTGGAGGAACCATTTAAAAAAGCCCCTAAGCTAATCCACACTATAAGAGGATTTGGGTATATTCTGAAGTGCAAAAAGGAATAAAAATGTTTAAATCTGCAAGATTAAAACTCACTATCTGGTACCTACTGATCATTATGGTTATCACGCTATCCTTTAGCTCATTTGTATATATAGGTGTGAATGCGAACACCAGAAGGGCACTCGAAGGTCAAAGACATAGGTTAGAAAGGCAGATTACCAGACCAGAAGGTTTCCTGCCAATGGGTCCTATGATAGATGTAGAGACGCTCATCGAAATCCGTAAACAGACTTTGACAAATCTGATCATGATAAATACAGCAATATTCTTCATTTCAGGATCATTGAGCTATTTACTCGCGGGAAAAACATTAAGACCAATAGAGGATATGGTAGAAAAGCAAAAGCGATTCATCTCTGATGCCGCTCATGAAATGAAAACACCCCTAACCGCAATGAAAACCTCCCTAGAAGTAACACTAAGGGACAAAAAGCTAGATCTTGATGGGGCAAAGGATGTTCTAATAAGTACTGTCGAGGAGGTCGATAAACTTAGTAAATTTACTGCAAGTCTTTTGAGGAAAAGCAAATATCAAAATGGAAACAGCGTATCTCATGACAATGTACATCTTGAAACACTGATCAAGGATATATGTAGGAAGATGTCTCCAATTGCCGAGAAGAAAAATAATAAAATAAACACAAACCTGGAATCCATAAGTGTGACAGGAAATAAAGATGAACTCGATGAGCTTCTTACAAATCTCATAGATAATGCTATCAAGTACAACAAGAAAAACTCCATTATAAATATTGAACTAAAAAGTTCGGGGAGTATGGCAGTAAC
>JBAZBO010000042.1:0-8487 GCA_041671425.1 Patescibacteria group bacterium
TAAGGGAAGACTTTCCTTCCTCACTCTCCAAAACGTCAAGTCTGTTGGGGTCTGCAATATCAAGAAAGAAAACCTCTCTAACCTTGTAGGTGTAAACCCTACCGTAAGAATCAACTAGGTAGACTTTAGCATCCAGCTCCAGATTTTTCAAGCTCCAAAAAGCAGCGGGTCTTCCAAAGTTATCATCATAATGCCCATCAACTATTAAATTGCCTGTTTGCCCTGTCCTGGCGCTTTTCTTATACCAACCCAACTCACCCCACAAGGAAGGAGCCTCAAGGCTGCCTTCTTCGTCTGTACCAATCTCAATGATCTTAGCATCTATACTCACATCGGGGATATAAAGCCTGCTGGGATTTCCATAGATAGGATCCAGTTTATTTTTGAAAACAGAGATCTCAGGTTTTTTCTCTACAGGGGTTTGAACTTCCTCTTTGGGCAGAAGCGTATCGCCTCTATAGGCGAGATATCCCCCACCAAGAAAGGCTACGACTATTAATATGAAAGCAAGGAATTTTTTTAACATGGGAAAAGGGTCAAGCCGGGAACAGAATGGTCGCGTAAGGAAGAACCAAACCCAACCATTCTACTCCCGGCTCGAGCCAAATTAATCTCTCTTTGATCTCTTGATCAAAGAACCTACAGTGATAAGGCCAAATCCGGTAAAGCCTAAACCAAGAGTTGAAACTCCTGTTTCGGGAAGCTCAGTGATGTCACCGTTACCATAACAAACAGTAGCGGTATCAGCACCTTCAAACTCACCATCATACCTTACCTCAGCCTTGTTAACGACACACTTATCGAAGTTCTCTTTGTCAAATTCATCGTCCTCAACTTTGGCCTTTATAATGAAGGTCTTGGTTTCGTCAGACTCAAAATCATCCCATTCCTCGGTAAGTCCTGAACCTCCTACTTTCTCAAGCTCATCAGGAAGCTCATCCTTCATCTTCATGTCGTCAACGTCTACTTCTCCTGTGTTCTCTATCTTGATCTTGAACTCGATAACATCGCCTTCCTCAACGTCTGTTATCTTATCTTTCCAAGTATCGTTACCTTCCAACCTCACCTGTTTGGTGATCTTGAAAGACTTATTGTAAACACAGGTCTCGCCTCCACCATAGTTGGACTCGCAGTCAGCGTAAACTGACTTTGAACTCACTACAGCAAGAACCACAAACAAGACGATGCCTATTAACTTTAGGGCAATGTTTTTATTCATATATTTACCTTTTGGCAGGAAGACTTCAATAAAATACTCTAACACGGATATTCTACCCTATAATAGAGAGGTTGTCAAGGCTATGGGGTACGGGGTGCAACCCTACCTCTTAGGAGTTTTCTAAGCAAGAAAGTATCCCTAATAGCCCTTTTGATGACTTTAACATTATCTCCCGTTTGTTTTCCAAACTTCCTGGGGTAGTGGCTGACACCAATCTGTTTAAATCTATAATTAGCCCTGTAGGCCTTTAGCAACAGCTCTGTAGTCATCATAGCCCCATCACTCTGCAATACACCTATATTGTTTAAGACATCCTTCCTTATTAGTTTGAAGGCGCAATCAATATCCTTCACAAAAAGCGGAAACCCTAGAAATACCATATTCCAAGCCCTAAGCAGCTTTGCAATTAGTGTTCTTTTCCAGCCCTCGGCTCTCTTTTTTCTGTAACCGATGATAAGATCGTAATCGTCTGTATAGGCCACAAATTCAGAGATTTCAGACAAATCGAACTGTAAATCCCCGTCACTGAAAAACACCCACTCGTATCGAGACTCAGCAAATCCACGCTTCACTGCACCCCCATAACCCATATTCTCTTGGTTTACCACGCGAACACAGGCATTTTCGCCAGCTGCTTTCTCAGCCACTTGCCTAGTATTATCAGTACTACCGTCATTCACTAGTATGACCTCGAAACTGTCAGCAACGTCCGGAATAACTTTCAAGGCAGTATTCACCAAAAGCTCAATATTTTTCTCTTCATTGTAACAAGGGAAGAATACAGATAAGGATTTTAGTTTGGTAGCCATAGGTAACAATACAATTCTACACCCCTGTAGAGCTCCCAGGCGTGCCGGGGTGCCTCTTCCTAAAGATATACAGACCACTCACCATAAGTGAGACCCCCACCAGCAAGAAATTAGCCACCTGGGGTAGGAAAATAGCATATCCATAGTTAAAATTCTTTTCTATCAGCCAACCATTAGCCCAGTTGTTTATCTTCACATGTCGTGGGAAAGTCAATCTGTCTGTAACAAATACCCAACCTTTATCAAAGGTTTGGTCCAGCTCCAAGGAAACACCTTTCTCCTCTAACAAACTTTGGTTTGTTATCTGGTAAAGGAATGTGGACTTCCTATCAACACTAAAGGAACTATCCAACTCCATTGTATTTGGCGACTCCTTGAGCTGAGACTCTACAGGATCAATTACCAGACCAGTGATAGCTGCATATCCAATTGGGTAGAAGTTAATCTGGGCAAGTTTGTTGATACGACTTTCCTTACCCACAGCATAATTGTCTATCTCAATAAAGACATTTTCCATACTTTGACCTCTAATAGGAGGTATAAAATACAGACTTTTAGTCCATGCAGAATTGAAGGGTAGTATTTCTCTAAAGAAATAGTAATCAGAGGGGGCCGTCTTCACCCCTATACGAAGAGACCTACCAGAGATATTCTCGTGCTTTACTTCAAGAATGAACCCGGAGTGCAATAAGGCTGGCTCAACTGGAAAATAGTTACATATATTGGTGTCTTTTGACTCATATTCAACATAGCCACCAACCTGGAAGTCAAATCCCTGTTTAACCTTGTAATCATCGGAACCTAAGGAATAGCATTTCTCAGCCACGGGGTACCTGAAAGGGTCAATCGTTATCACCGGGTCATTTCCACCAACAGGTATTGAGAGGATATCCCCTACCTTGACCTGCACAGGTTCTTCTTCGACACCAATACCCGCAATGTCAGGAAGAGCATAACTAAATGTACCTAGCGAGGTATTAGAAATAGAGACTTTGATATTCTTGAAGTTCACTCTTGTCTCTTTGCTTTCATGAGGGGCATACATCTCGAATTTAAGCCATAGTTCGGATGGATTGATATTTGAAACATACTGATCCCAAGTTGCTGACACATACCCGCTGGAAGCGTTTGGCTTTGGAGGTTTATAAGTGTATGTACATTCTATCTTGCCATCCTTTGTCAAACAAAGAACGGGAGCCATATCCTCAAACACTTCATAGTCAAAAGATACTGACAAAACATAAGGTTTGTTGGCAAACGAGGATAAGTCATGCGAAGGCATCAATGTGGGAAGAGGGGCGTACTTGCAAGGAGAACAGGCTCTTCCTATCAAAGAGAAGGACCCATCTTTGTGGTACTCTGAGGCATAAAAAGCATTTTCGTCTACGTAGAAACTGCAGTTATTAATTGGTGTGCGAATTAGATTTTCTGTTATCTCTGTCTCATTGGTACTCTTTTCAATAGCTTCAAAGTCTATGGAGAGACCAACCACTTCAACATGAAGTGGAGTCAGCCCTGACAATACCCTACCAGAGTTAATTAGGTAAGAATTGACATAGTCACTTGGTATCCCCTGCAAAGTCTGATTTCGACCAATAACATGCTGTGACCCATTGACCAATACAGTCACCCCTTGCTGATCAAACAGGACTTTGTCCTCAAGCGAGGTGAGACGATAAAACCTTCTATATAAGCTTCCTGGTATTAAGGAGCCATCAATTCGGACCTGACTCTGAACATAAGTGTTCTCTGCCTCTTCTCTTGTGGTATATCTATGAAAAGAGTCATCAATCCCATAAAAAGGAACCTGCAGACAGGGACGGGATGAGTTTTCAACATAATAATTCCCATACATCTCATAAACATTATCAAAAGAGGTGGTATGCCAATCCATACAAACGGGGCGCGCATTAATAGCCCTCCCGTACGTATAAGCCAGATTCGTATTCTGATAGACAGTCTGAGAACGGCTTTCGTATAGCTTTATAAACCCATTCTCTTCCGTGAGAGCCTTACTTAGAAGGTCAAATCCCAAGGAAGCATCGTTATGAGGGACCAGCTGTCTATTATCTACCCATACGTACTTGACTTGATATTTGGCTAAGACAGACTTGAAAAGGTCGTAGTTCTGGTTGTAAAGGGCGTACGATACCTCTTTGAAATACGATTCATTCTCAGGGCTCCAGACGTCAAAGGCCCTGTCCAGTATTGGCTGTTTAATACCATACCAGGGGAAACCAGAGCCTCTATAACCCCAACCATAGTTCACCCACCCCCAGAAAGTGGGCTGCGGAAAGTTAGCAATACGTCCGTAGTCATCCAGACCATTGAAAAAATCAAAAAGTGAAAAGTATTCTTCAGGGATCTCCACCCGCATAGCAGGATAAATAAATTTCCCCTGTAAAGATGGGATATTAACAAAAAGTGCCATTGCAAAAGCAAGGATAGGTATCAGAAGCCTAAATCTTGAGGGTTTGGCTACTTTTTCTATTAGGAAAGCGGTCTTCTCCATGGTCTGTGAAGCAAGAAGAACAACCGAAGCCACATAGATGACAATAAACTTTGTATAAGAGAACCGAAACACCTGCTTAAAGAAAGGGACATATTCTCTAAAAAACCTAAAAATGAAGCCGAAAGGTGGATTATCATTCAGTAAAGTGAAACACCCCAGGAGGAATAGAAGGGATAAAGCCGTGTTTTTATAATCTTTCTTTGGCTGAACCAGATTAAGGATTGCAGATATAAAAGCACAACCAAATAGAACATATAAAGTAAACAACACCGGAAGTTTATCCAGATGGGGCATCCAATCCTCCATCATGAATTTATGACTTCCAAAGACATCAGCGAGATCCGTTGTATCAAAAAGGAAGCTCTTAAACTGTACTAATCCACTAAGGTTGCCGAATTTTTGGTTTCTAAGGGCAGCTTCTTCAGTAAAAGAGCGGTTTATCAAAGAATCTGTGTAAGTATCAGTCCCCCTCAAAACGTAAAGCGAAAAGGGGGCAAGCCAATACAGATTAACTATCAAAATTGCTAGCAGTACCCAGGCTACTTTTTTGATTTCCTTGAACTTGGTGCTCAGCAACCAAACGGAAAATACCAATGCTACTACCATCATATAAACTACAAAAAGTGTGGGTATATAAAATGCAGGTATGGCCAATATATTAACTATCACGAGCTTTCTAAAACCCCTGCCACCTTCAGAACCCAGGTAATCAAACAACACAAGGCAAAGCCAGGGAAATACCCCAAAAAAGTGCGAGAACGCTTCATATGGAACATAGAAATACTGCATTGTTCCAGGATTAAGAATATATAGACAAGCAGATAGTAACGGAAACAGCCCCCTGACAAATCTCTTTGAAAGGAAGTACATACCAACGCCACCTGCGAATAACATGAGAAAATGGTAAAGGTATCTCAGAAGCGAACCCGGAACCGCAATCGACATAGTCCACAAAAGGATCTGCCTCAACAAATCAGCGGAGTGGGCATTACCGGGGAAGATCCCAAACCCCTGGTATTCCTGCCATACCCCCAAAATAGAGCGGTTAATAATATTCTCGGCAAAATTAAACTCGGGGTGCAAGTTGTCCCAACCGGTTAACCAGGTGTCCGGGACATAATTCCTCAAGAACAAGACTAAAACCACCACAAAGATAAAGATAATGGAAAATATGTCCGTTTTACTTCTCTTCATAGATGATATCTATAAACTTCTGACTGGTAATGGACCAATGGCGTTTTTTCCTAACATGGTCGGCAAACAAAGACATCTTCTCCAGTAGCTCTTCGTTCTCAATAAGTCTTGTGATCTTTCTATACAAATCTTGAACGTCAAGATCAAAGAGCAATTCTGAATTCTGAATATCAATTTCAGCTAGGGACTCCTTCATATCAGGATTTTCAAGAGTTTCTTTGAGCATAGTAGACAACAGAAAAGGTTTCGAAAAATTCAGTGCCAGTGCAAGAGGTCCACTAGCACTCATTTGATACCTATAAGGCAGGAGAACCACATTTGACGCCGCAAAGTAATAAGGCACCATTTCGTCTGGTACAAACCCTGTAAGAACTATCTTCTCGCTCTGCGCAGCCATTTCAGTGACTTTTTCGTAGTATTTGTGGTAATACGAATGGGATTTGAGATTTGCACTCTCCCCACCTGCCATTACCAACTTTATCTTGGCCTCCGGGTTAGATCTGAAGAAATTGGCAAACGCCTCAACCACCCAATCACTACCTTTGTACCAGGTAATGAAGCCAAAGCATAAGACAACAAACTCATCCTGGGCTATACCCAAACGTTCTCTGGCAAAGCTTTCTGAAACTAGACCGCTGTACTCACCCAATCCATGGGACACAACGTGAATTTCCTTTCGGGACACCTTTGATAGTCTCTTTCTTAGAATTTCCTCGTGAACCACTACATGGTGTGCGGCGCTAAGAACCAATCTATAAAAAATATTCATCCCAAAGTTCAGGAAGAGGGACTTGGGAGACCCTTTTTTCAACCCTATATGTCCACCCAGTTCCCCAATATCCAAAACTACCTGATGCAGTAGAATTGTTTCTTTCTTCCTTCTAAATCTTATATAAAATAGGAAGGCAGGAAACAGCAAAGTAATCAGAGAACCACCCATCATGTTGAATTCAAACTGATAAAGCACCTTCTTTACCTTGTCTAATTTCTTAAAAACTCTTCTCAATGAGAAGAACATCGCAGGATTATTACGTTCCCAACACCTTATGACCAAAACATCGTTCTCAACATATACTTCCTCTTCACCCTTTAGTTTTTCAGCCAGGATAATTAGGTCGCTACCAGTTTTTTTCAGATTGCTGGCTAGATGCGGCACAAGGTGATCAGCATAAGATGCCACTGCATTGAGGCTTTCAACAGATCTGTCTGTCCGGCGGGGATAACTTGTGACTAAAATAAGGGAAGTGCTCTTATTGTACCTGGGCAAGAATTCATTCACACCAAAAAGTATAAAGTATTGAAAAGGTTAAGTCACATGCATAAAAAAACCCGCCCCGAACCCAACTCACTCTCAATCCAAAGATTGATCGCAAGAGGGCTCGAGACGGGCTTCCCGCTCTGGCTTATCTGAGCACAAGCGGGAGTAAAGACACGTACGGACCGGGGCCGCGCCATATCTGGGCGTGGCTTCCTGTCACAATGACAGGGCCTGCAAGACTAGCACCATCGACGAGGCCATTGGAGCCCCTTGGTACATAGATACTGCGCACTTCGGGGTTGGTGACTTCCCACAGGCAGTTGCGAGCGGACACCAAAGTCCAGTCTCCTTCACCGAACATTGCCACTGCTTGCTCTGCATCAACTGGACAGAAATCCACACCGGCCAGGGTTCCCTCAGGAGACATCCCGATGGGTATCTGCTGAACCGGAATACCTAGCTGATTAGCGCGGCTCTGAGCCAAGCTAGACTGGAAAGGTGACCAGTAAGGGCGCTCTCCAGCGTCCCAACCGTCCACACGCCACGCCTGAATCCAGGTGATCTCAGATCTGGCTGTGTTCCCAAACACGATCTTGGTACCTGGGAGCTCTCCCATGACGCCGTACCTGTACCAGGCGGCATCAGGATCATAAGTCTCCCATTCCACAACGTAGCCACATCTGGGATGAACGAGAGTCACCGTTGAGGTGTAAACCTCAGGTACTCCGGTCCAACAGTCCTCGACCTCGATCTCTGCCTCTGGGGCATCGGCTGACAGCAGCATTGCTGCAGCCAGAAAGACCGAGAGGGCCAGCGCGATTGCAACGAGTAGCTTTTTCATTTCTGTTTCCTTTCACCAGTACACTCGGTTAGGACACTCTACAAATAGAAAACCCCCCGTATCAGTCACTTGGCATAAGCCATGTGTCTGGCGGGGGGTAGGACCCAAAAGGTCCCGTCGGTACGTCCGGTGGCTACTGGGTACGAAGCTCACGCTCCGCAAGCCAAAGAACGTACGGGTCTGTCGGAGACAGGCCGATGATGGAAGTGGTCTTGTCACGCGCATCGCGGTCTTTGGCCAGATCAGCCGCAAACTGATGTGCGTTCCAGCCTTTGGGCAAGTACCATGCGGTACCTACGATGCGAACATCATCGTTCACACCGGCTACACCCAACGGCATATAAAACCACTTTCCAGGCTCGAGGGGAAAGACCCCCGTGTAGATCGTCCGATCCCCATGCTTCAGGGACCATTCGACCACAATCTTGCAGTCCTCGTTTGGGCTGCCAACGACCTCAGGGGCCTGGATGCCCTCAAGCTCGGTTCTGGAACAGGCGGCGTCATTGCCACCAAATTCCTTGATGTCGAAACCCCTCATGAACGTCTGACCGTTGACCACAGTGGTCTCTGGCTTCGGGGGCTCGACAGACAAAGGCGCAGACGCGGTCGGCATAGCCGTAGGCGCGAGCGTTGGGCTCTTGTCCGGGATAGGTG
>JBAZBO010000043.1:0-8404 GCA_041671425.1 Patescibacteria group bacterium
CAGATATGTGAAAAGTACTGCCGGCAATAGTATTGTGAAAAGTCCCATATGATTCCAAACAAAGAATTCGGCAAGAAGAGTCAGCGTATTGAGCCATTTTCCTTCCTCTGTATTGACTAACTCCTTGCGGTGCCTTTGCAGAGAATTGGTAAGCTTTTCTTTTAGAACAGGGGATAGCTGTTCTATCTCTTGTTGCTGCTTTGGAGTCAATTCAAATTCAAGACCTGCCATATAGATAAATCTTACTTATAAAACCACGTCCACTCAGGCTTGATAACCTCTATAATATCCGCTTCCAACATCTTATACTTCCCGTCCTCCCAAACTGTCACCCACGTCCCCTCGTAGTAGTGGAGTTCCGCACCCCCATCTACCCAATTCTTTGTAGAAAATTTTACGAATGCGGTATCTGTAGTGTTTTGGTATTTCTCAGCTTTGTAAATACGCACATCCAGGATATCGGTGAACCTGTTGGTCCATTCTTGAAAATCGGTATTCTTTAAATATTCTGAGCTAAGTAAGCCAAATCCATCCTTCATTCTTCTGGCTTTGAGATATGTATAAAAGGCTCTCACAGCGTCTTCAGGAGATTTTGTTGGATCTACATCTATCTTTTTTATGTCTTGGTCGGTCATGGTTTGGATCTCCATTTCTGCGAAGGAGGCCTCAATGAAGAAGGACATTCCGGATACTCCCATTGTGTTTACGCCCACTAGATTTCCGCACTTATCGGTCAAAGGTCCTCCGCTCATACCACTGATCAGGGTAATATCGGTCTGTAAGTACCCTTGATTCTCTTGTTTTCTGAAATCTATGAACCTTCCTTCCAATATTGTTGCGGCCCCTTCAATACCAGTCCCCATAGGGTACCCGGTTGCCAGCAAGGGCTCTCCATCATAAAGTTCAGTATCTTTGGTGATATCAAAGATAATATCGCCATATCCGCCTACGATATACAAAATTGCCAGGTCTGCATCCTTATTTCCTATTATTTTCGTTGGGGTTGTGAATTTCCCGTCGGCAAAGATCACTTTGGGGGCGGGCTCACCGTCTATGACGTGGAAATTGGTCATTATCCTATTGCCGTCTATAAAAAAGCCCGACCCCTCGGAATATCCTCCCACTATCCTCACCACAGAATTTTTGAGTTTGTTCTTTGTATCTATAGCACAAAAGAACTTGCTGTAGTGTCCATAGTTGTTGCTTAGGTAATCCAATATGACAAAGATCGAGGTTACCATGTAGATCACCAGGATGAGGATAAAAACCGATTTAAGGAAGTTCTTAAGACTTCTGAAAGGGAATAGTATGGTATCTACAAAGACCCCTATTATGGAGAGTAGGACCTTTATGAGGAATTTTACTATGTAGTAGGCGGTGTATGTGACCAGCTTGATGGGGAAGAGATACACTGGTATCATCAGCCTTTTAGCATAGTTATTGAGTTTTGTATAGCTGCGGGAAACCTTGAATTTGATTTTTCTGGAGAGCTTATCGAATTGTTTGTCTAAGTATTTGAACAAGTGGGTGCCTAGTAGCTACTATAGGCATTATAGTGTGAAATGGGGTTTTGTAAATCCGATAGTATATATCCAGTTACTCTCAGATTGTTGTTAGTCATCCTTGGAGGTCAAAAGCGAGGTTGTTTCGGTATTCTCTTCATCCCTTCTATTACGGCCTTCTTTCTTGTATCTTGTAGGAATGAGCTCTTCCACGTCTTCAAGAAAGCTTTCCAGTGTACGGTCTGAATTGATGACAAGATACCAATCTGCTCCACACGCGAGTGCTTTGCTTATCATAGCTGAATCTGCGATATCAGAGGTTATGATTATAGGGATGTTCTTATACAAGATGTCCTCTTTAAGCTCTCTGAGTAATTGAAAGCTTTCTCTACCAGGTACCATGATATCCAGAATTATCAGGAATATCTCGTTCGTATTGAGAATGCTGTACAGATCTTCTGTATCTGATCTGCCTATCACGTTGTATCCTTTTTCTAGTAGACCATGTGTTCCGAATGCTCTACAGCTCAGATCTGCATCCATATAAAGTATGCTTGGCTCATTGATGAGCTGTGGTAGGTATTTGGTACCAGGGGTTTTCTCTTTTTTTAGAATAGGTGGCTGGTTTTGTTTCCTGATGAAGGTGCTCCTACTTAATCTATCTCGTTTTCCTTGGGAAACAACGGTACCTTGGTATCTATACACACTTCTAGTGGGGGTTCTTTTGGATCTCCAGGGTGCTGAAGAGTTGAGTAATTGTCTGCTTATTCCTTTACTTTTCATTCTGTCCTGGGCGTATTATACAACCAGTCAAAGGCGTACGCATTTTTGTTGTGGGAACAGGAAGAAGAGGGGGTTATAGACCCGATAGTATTATTAACTTTGGCTAATGTCCCAGTTATCTTCGAAGTCTTTTGCAAGTGGTGTATCAATTGTATAACCACTTTCTTCAAGTCCTACTCTGAATTTACGCATATCGGTTTCTTCTATATTTCTTTCAGCAGTGTAGTGTTGGTGCTGTTCTCTTACATATTTTGCAACTACAGCACTTGGTACTATAAAGAATCTGAAAGTACTGATGGGCAGCTCTATATAAACGAAGCAGTAAAACAATTGTGGGTCATTAATACCCTCATGTTTTTCAGACATGACCCACTCTAAGCAGTGGCCGAAAAGTTTACTAGTGGTAGGTTTGCTACCGTGATGAGTTTTTACCTCCATTTTAAACATTTTTCCTGTTTTTGGATCGGATATAAGGATGTCCACACCTTTTGTATGACCTAGCGTCATGCTTGCATCAAAGCCCCTCAACGCCAATTGTGAAAGAACAGCGAACTCACCTGCGAGTGATATAGAATTGGTGTTATATTCGATGGTGTCTGTTCTAGTTATTTCCATCTTTAACTTTAATTTTGTAAAAAGTACTTGCCTCTTGCATCCAATTACAAAAGGGACATTCAGAGTTAGATTCGGGTATATCGTTTTCGAGTATGGAAATCGCGTTATTTATTCTACTTTCAACCTCCTCTGGTTTTGCTTCAACTTTCTGTATCTTAACAACCATAGGAAATCCGTTATGTATAACCTCACTCATGTCCGGGTAGAAAAAGATCAGATACCCATAGCCAGTTGTTTTCAATCTATTTTTTTGTAAAAGGAATACGTATTCGTCCATTTGATGCTGATACGCCCCTAATATTTCTTTTTCCCTAGGATCAGAACTGGCGGTTTTGAAGTCAATAGGTACGTACAACCCCCCTTTTTCTACAAGGCACTCATCAAGTTTGCCATAAAACCCGTACTTAGCATTATGTTGATAGAAATACGTTTCCTGAAATGGATTTTGTAATACTCCAGATAGTTCAGTACTTATGAGTGGGGGCAACTCGTCTTTTGCCCGATATTTATCAAAATAGTTTTTTATTACTCTATCAAACCTACCTGCAAGTCTTGACTGGATACCTTCTGGTTGCCTTATTTTTTTGTTGATAGAAAGCCAGAAACATTTTGGACACCTCTCAAGCAAATCTATACTTGTGTGAGATAGCCATACTCGTCCATCTTTGCTCATTTAGCTCATTCTACACCTTGTAGGGAATGGATGTTCGGTTATAATTAAGAAAAGTGAACAATAATATAGCTGATAATCAACAAAAAGCTGTAGAAGAAATGATAATGGAGATAGCCAGACAGGTACCTGGTATTGGTAATGCTACAGCAGGAGCTATAGCTGCGGACTTTGATGGTGATCTGCAAGCTTTTCTCAGTGCAGATGCTGTTAGATTGAGCAAACTTCAGAAATCAAATGGAAGACAGCAAATGTCTGGGGATATAGTGGCTGCTCTAATAGAAGCAAAGTCCCAGATTCCTAATAATTTATCTATTCAAGAAACATGGGTATTTTACTTGGGTAGAAAGTTTCTCAAAACCCAACTAGAAATGGTGTCTAAGCTTAATTTCCAGGATTTTGACATTAACCCTTTGCTTGCGAAGGCATTGAGTCTAGATACCCCCCGGAAGGTTATTGCATTTAATGTTTATCAGACGATTACACGTTCAATAGTGACATCCTGGGGTTACACAGTGCAAGACTTGGCTAAGAATGTTGGTGTGTGTGAAGAGAATGACTACAAGGGAAGTGTAGGAAATAATTTTGATCTGGTCAAAAGGCTGTCTAATTTTGACTATTATATCCAGGTGAAAAGTGGGCCAAATGATATGAATGTTGGAATGGTCACTAGTCTGAACAGGGAAATTGCTGGACTAGAGCGCAGCAAGCCCGGTTCAAAGGCGATACTTGGTATGACATATGGTACAAGGTCTAGGATTTCCAAACAGATATTAGGTAACCTGTTGGGAGGTTCAGACAGGATGAAAGTTGGCAGAGAGCTTTGGGATTTTCTTAGTGAGAGAAAGGATTTTCATAAAGATTTATTCAGACTGCTTGATGACGCATCTAGGGGGTTACTGAACAATAGTTTCATTGAACTTATTGAAGCAAAGATAAAGGAGTTAGAAGATTATTGGATCCAAAACAATATGGGCAAATCCTTAGATGACGTTCTAGAGACCTTTATATGAAATCCAGTGAAAAAAACATAGCGATATCACTATTTTCTGGGGCAATGGGTCTTGACCTTGGTATTGAAAAGGCTGGTTTTGATATTCTTGCTTGTATTGAGAATGATAAGGATTGTGTTGAGACAATTAAAAAAAACAGACCAAATATTAAGATATACGGCGATGATATAAACCTTCTTGAGCCCTTAAAAGTTTTGAAAGACATAAATAAAAAGCCGGGTGATATTACCTTGATTGTAGGAGGTCCCCCATGCCAATCCTTTAGTACTGCTGGTAAAAGGATGAGTTTTAACGATTTTAGGGGAAATGTTATTGTGAGGTTTTTAGATTACGTTAGAGCAATAAAGCCAAAATATTTTATTTTGGAAAATGTTAGGGGAATTTATTCGGCAAAATTGGCAAACACCCCACCAGAGTATAAGGAGTATAAAAATATTGAAGATTTACCTGGGAGTGTGGTCTTCTTTTTATATAAGGAGTTCAGGAAATTAGGTTATGCGATAACATTTGACCTCTTTGACAGTTCCTTATTTTCTGTTCCTCAATCTAGAGAGCGGTTTATCATGTTTGGTTCATCAGACGGAATGGCAATAAATTTACCTGAGCCAACCACCCCAGACCGCGATTACACACTGAAAAAAGCCATTGGAAATCTCAGTCAAATTGAGCACGATTTTGTAAAACTTCGTGAAACCCATATTAAGTACCTTAAATTACTTAAGGGCGGTCAATACTGGAAGAACCTACCAGAAAAACTTCAAGAAGAGGCTATGGGGAAATCGTATAGGTTGGGAGGAGGAAAGACAGGTTTTTATAGGAGACTGTCTTGGGATAAGCCGTCACCAACGCTTGTTACTCACCCTACCATGCCGGCAACAATGTTAGTCCACCCAGATGAGATGAGACCACTAAGTGTTCAGGAGTATGCCAAAATCCAAATGTTCCCATCAAAGTGGTGTTTCTCCGGAAACATAACAAGTATTTACAAGCAGATAGGAAATGCTGTTCCTGTGGGGTTAGGTTATATGGCTGGTAAAGCAATAACAGATCATATTAAGAGAACGAAGAGCACGCAAAAGTTTTGGACAAAGAGATCCAGATACAAAAATACATCCAATATGGAATTCATAGATATGTTTAACAAAATGCTGGAGAAATGCAAAAAGACAAAGGACTTAAAAAATCTTTTTGGAGATGTATAATTCTTCAACTGGCGGTTTTGTATGCTATTTGAAGATTGTTCGGATTAGGGGTTATTCTGTCCTAATACCCAAGGGTTTTAGATTAAATACAGTTCACAATTTTTTAGTCTAATGTCGTAACTAATAGGATTAATATTTTCAATTTTGCCCTTTATTATAAGTCTAGTTCCTTCTTTAATAGTTTTTATCCAGGGGTATTTATTGTCGCTAATATAACAGGAAACGAGCATTTGACTTGGAGGGTAAAACATTATTATGTAATGAAGATGGTCTTTTTTATCTTCTGGGGGCAGAACGCTGGAAAATTCTACATGCCAAGAAACTTGCTGATTTCTATAGTCCTGAGTCACACTATTGCGAGCATATGGAGACAAGGTTCTCAGATTTGATTTGATTTCTTCGGGAGTAGCGCTACTGTAAGTGCTATGCGCATGTTTGATATCTGTACTTTGGCTTATATTTACATTTCCCCCTGCAATAATTGAACCCTGATTTGTGATATGGGGTGACGCTGTGTCACTACCCTCTATACTGTTTACTTTGGCATTGTCCTTCTTCCCTATTCCAAAGACATAATATGTTATTAGGATTACTGCTACACCACCAACTATTGTTATCATCCAATCCATAAATTGATTATATCACCCCAATTTGTACGGGGGACAAGGATTTGGTCACCGGTTTTCGCCTGTCTTCCGCGGGCAATCCTTCCGGTTCATTTGCTAGGCTGACTATCTAAAATACCCCGTATCTTACTGCTAACCAGATCAATATTCATTCGATCCCGATTTTTAAATCTCAGAAGAGGTACCCCCGCTTGTTCGAATATACCTTCTACCTCTTCATCCCTTTCAATCCTATCTTCCTCATCATGAGACGAATCATCCAACTCTATAGCCAGTAGGGGCTTGATGTGTTCTTTGTCACAGATCACAAAATCAACGGATTTCCTTTGTATATGACTAAGCGCACCCCGCCATCCCTGGCCGAAGATCTTATGATCAAATAAAGTTGATAGGTGAACTTGAGGAAAAATATAGTATTGGTCGCCAGCTACTTTCATAAGTGTGTCGAACAGATCGTGTTCAGGTGCTGTTAAGAGATAGTCCTTTTTTGTGTACTCATAGTCATAAATGGGTGTTTCTACTTCTTTGCTAACATAAGGAGCCCTACTTGGTCTTTTTATACTTCTTAGAGCAATTTTAAACGCGAGCGCAATTAATAGGATTGGGATAAAGATGATGGCTATGGAAAGTATGAATTCCATATCTATATAATCCTACGCTGGGGTGGAATTCACAAGGTATAAAGGGCTGGAATCTCGATCCCAGAACCCTATGATTGCACAATCTCATCACGCAATTTCATCCAAAGTTTTCCCAATTCATTCCTCCCGTCTCTCTTTTCATCCCACCCCCAAAAGCTATCCTTTGGAGAGTCTTCCACTATCTTCCTTTTTCCTGTTTGCAAAAGTTTATGCATTACGTATGGGTTCTGTTTCAGTTTTGCTCTCAGAATACTTTCCATATTTTTTAGATCACTATCTCCATAGTCGTCAAAATCAGAACCTATATATTTCTGTGCAATCTTATAAGCAGCGTCAGCAGAACGGGACTTGAATATCATTTCGACCACTTTGGGATCTTTACCCATGAATCTTGAGGCTTGATAGGCGTGTTCAGAAGTTTGCCAGAGTCGTCCTTTCCATCTGACTGAAAAGCTGGAAAAATTAGAGAAACAATAAAATTCTCTTTCATAAAATCCAACAAGTTTTCCTGAAGTCTCTAGTTGTGAATCTCTGTTTTTGTATTTATCGCTTTGCATTTTTAGTTGGCAGGGATTCGGTCACGAATATTTTTCTGCTGAAAAATTTCGCGACCCCGGCTCGGCGCCAGTCGCGCCTGCGCCTTTCTCATCCATTCCCTTCCAGAGAAAAGCTAGCCACCAGCCTATGGCTGATGTCTACCTTTTCTGGCTGGGGGACCTGGATTCGAACCAAGATACACGAGTTCAGAGCCCGTGGTCCTACCATTAGACGATCCCCCAAAGAAAAGCATCCGTTCTTTGCTTCGTACGGCGCAGAACGGAGGCAATTATAGTTGATAATGACAAAATCCGCCACACTTGGCGGTAATATAAGCCAATAAGACCAATTACTTCAAACCCAGAGTTTTAAGCAGTTTATCCAAGAAAGACCCTTTCTGAGCAGGAGCTTGGGCTTGGGGCTGAGCGGCCTGCGGCTGCTCCTGAGGCGCTTCTTGCACCGGTTCCTGTGGGGTTACATTATTATCATCCATCAAAACACACCTCCCTTTTGGGAAAACTTATTTGTTTAATCATAATATTTTAGCTATCATTTAACAAATGATATCCGCTAAACATAAAGAACAAAGAGTTGCGGTATTTGTAGATATCCAGAACATGTATTACTCGGCCAAGAATCTGTACTCGGCCAAGGTCAATTTTGCCCATGTCCTGTCTGAAGGTGTGGCCGGAAGGAAGCTGGTTAGAGCTTTTGCGTATGTGATCAAAGCAGATGTGGGTGCAGAGAAGGATTTCTTTGATGCGTTGGAAAAGATCGGTTTTGAGGTGAGAGAGAAGGACCTGCAGATCTTCTAC
>JBAZBO010000044.1:0-8093 GCA_041671425.1 Patescibacteria group bacterium
AATTAACACGACATACTTCAAACTTGCTACAATAGAGTAGTACTTATGAGATCCATTATCAGAGCAATAGTCTTCTCGTTCATCGCACTTTATGCTACCCAGGCGTATATAAAGGGGATAGATTATGGGAGTAACCGTATGGTTTCTATGGCCCTTCTGGTCGCTGGGCTGTCTGCAGTCAATTTTCTAATACTGCCAATACTGCGAGTGGTTGGTTTCAAGGCGAAAGGACTTGGTGGCCTGGTTCTTAGGTTCATTCTGATTGGGTTGATGTTCTACTTCCTAGTGCCTGTGATCACGGGGATAGAATTTGTTGCCACAACGCTGCCAGAGTTGAAATTATATGATTTTATGCTACCATCAAAAGGTTTGAGCCCATTGATGTCGCTTGTCTTCACTGCACTGCTATTTAGTTTTCTGTATAGTTTTCTTGATTGGCTTTGTCCAAAGAAAGGATAATTAGCATGTTGAGGTTTGCGCAAATTCTGCAGCTGATAGTTTCTGTCATCATTACGTTGTTGGTGTTGATGCAGACAAAAGGCAAGGGACTGTCTAGTTTTCTTGGTGGTGATGGGGGCTTTTATTCTACTAGAAGAGGATTAGAAAAGATCATATTCGTCGTTACTATAATCCTTGGGATTTTGCTAACCGCGAACTCTTTGTTCATGATATATCTTAGCTGATATGCAGACACTTTTTGTAGAAGGTGGAAAACCTTTAGTTGGTTCTGTCAGGCTTTCCGGCGCTAAAAACTCCGCATTGAAACTGATCCCCGCCGCGATGTTCTCAAATGAAGACATTACATTAGAGAATATCCCAAGGATTGGAAATGTAGAAAATGACCTTGAGGCGATAAGAGCTATTGGTGGTAAAGCCGAGTGGACCGGTCCGAAAACCTTGGTGCTAAATGGGGCAGGACTAAACACTTTTGAGATTCCATACGACCTGGGTTCCAAATATAGAACAGCCGCCTTGCTGGCTGCTCCTTTGGTTTTTAGGTTTGGCAAAGCCGTAATACCCCAACCCGGTGGTTGCAAGATAGGGTATAGGCCTATAAATAGATGGATAGATGTTTGGAATAGTATGGGTATCGAAGTGACGGAGGAGGAACTATACGTATCTTTGAACGCCAAGGCTTTTACCGGTACCGATATAAATTTCAAGATCTCTACCCACATGGGGACTGATAACGCCATCCTGTCAGCCATTGCCGCTCATGGTGAGACTACAATATCCAACGCTGCTGAGGAATGTGAGGTTGATGATCTGATAGCCTTTTGTAACATGATGGGGGCTCAAGTGGAAAGGACCGAACCCAGAAGGATAAAGATCACAGGGAGGAACGTGTTCAAAGGCGGAAGTTTTAAAGTCCAGGCAGATAGGAACGAGGCTGTTACTTACGCTGTAGCAGCTCTGGTAACTGGTGGGAATATTACGTTGGAGGGTGCCGAAAAGACCCACCTCACGGCTTTCATAAATGTATTGTCTAAGATGGGTGCAAATTTTGAGTTCATGAAAGAGGAGATGAGGGTCTGGCATACTAATCAGGAACTTCTTCCGGTGACGATTACTACCCTTCCCGCCCCGGGTTTTATGACAGACTGGCAGCCGTTGGGTGTGTTACTTTGTACTAGAGCCCATGGTGAGAGCCTAGTTCATGACACAATTTACACCGATAGGTTTGGATATACAAAAGATCTCAACAGGATGGGTGCAAACATAGAGCTTTTTCAGCCTACCAGTTTAGGAATCGAATCGGTAATAAGTGATGATATGTATGATCTTAAGAAAATGGGTGAGCCTTTTACTGTGGCCAAGGTTATTGGACCTTCAAAGCTTAGAGGTACCAGGATGGATGTTCCGGACCTGAGAGCTGGAGCCACATTGATACTTGCGGCCCTTTCTGCTGAGGGTAGAAGCGAAATAAATGGCTATGAGAACGTGATCCGAGGCTATGAGGATTTTGCCGATAAACTCACTAACCTTGGTGCTCGTCTGCACTAGAGTGCTATACTAAGGGTATGTTGACGCAGTTGCTTCATCTCTTCTTCGCTACATTTTTGACATTTCTTCTCTACCCACTTTGGATAAAGTTCGTTTACAAATATCAGATGCGTGAGGAGGTCAGGACCGATGGTCCACAGACCCATATTGTAAAGAAGGGCACGCCTACAATGGGCGGCCTGGTATTCATCCTTTCAGTTTCATTGATAACTTTCATATTCAACAGGTACAGGACCCAGACTCTATTTCCTATCTTTGTCGCTACATTATCAGGGCTTTTTGGGATCACAGAGGATTTTGTAAAAGTTTATAAATACTCATTCTTTTCCACATTTTTTAAGAAAAAGGAAGAAGCGGTCGAGAAGAAAAGCCCATCCAAGTTCAACCCATGGCATTATTTCACTGAATTCTGGAGAGTTGTGGGAAGTGATACAGGGAGGGGTCCGCAAACATATCAGAAGTTTCTTTTCCAGGCTGCAATAGGGGGGTTTGTGGCTTACTGGACCTATTTTAAGCTGGGATGGGACTACCTTTGGATGCCTCTTATTGGAAATATTCACTTAGGCTTGTTCTACCCGGTCCTGATTTTTTTCCTTTTTATCGCAGTTCTTAACTGTGTAGCCTTCACTGACGGTCTTGATGGTTTGGCAGGGAGGCTTTCGCTCATAGCCTTCTGCGCATACTGGGTGATTTCGTTCAGGATGGAATACATTGCTCTCTCCGCTTTCTGTGCAACTTTTGTAGGTGCCCTTATACCTTTCTTGTACTTCAATGTGTACCCCGCCAGGGTGTTCATGGGTAATGTGGGGTCACACGTGCTTGGCGCTACTATGGCCATACTAGCTGTAGTGCTGCATCGAGAAGTAGCACTCCTACCTATACTGGCGGTATTTTTGGTAGATGGAGCAAGTAGCCCGCTTCAGCAGTTGTCGGTCAGGCTCACAGGCAAGAGGATCTTTAGGATGGCGCCCTTGCACCATCATTTTGAACTTCTGGGTTGGCCTGAGACCAAGGTTACCTTTAGGTTTTGGATATTTGGTATATTCTTCGCTTTTGTCGGCATCTTTGTGGCACTTCTTTGATCTATGAAAGTTAAAAAGGTCCGTGCCCATTCAGGAAAAAGTCCCCCGGTTGATAAGACCCTTTTACTTTATATTTTTGGACTTCTCATATTTGGGGTGGTAATGATCTATGACGCTACCGTTGCTGTTGCCCAAAGCAATTTTGGAGGTCCGTATAAGTTCTTATTCCATCACTTAGCGTGGGTACTTCTTGGTCTTTTGGGATTTTTCTTTTTCATGAACTACAACTATAAACACCTTGGAAAGATATCTTACTTTCTGTTCTTTCTTTCTTTGTTGTTGTTGCTAGTTCCAGCTATTATAGGGTTTTTTGATATTGTTGGTGTGCTGAACTGTGAAAAGTCCCTTAGTTTTGTCCCTTGTGTGAATGGCGCGTATAGGTGGGTCTACCTGAACCCCCCGCCTTTTCCTGAGATACCCTTCCTAGGAGTTCTAGGGTTTCAACCGGCTGAGTTTGCAAAACTTGCCTTGGTTATCTATCTGTCTGTGCAGATTGGAATTAAGGCCAAGGAGAAAATGACTCCCTTCTGGCTGTTCCTCGTTGCTACAGGTATTGTCTCGTTTTTGGTTCTCCTTCAGCCCAACATGTCTACTGCGGTGCTGATCTTCCTTATTGGAGTTTTTATCTACTTCTCTTCGGGATTGACTTTGTATCCCTTGATGGCCACGCTTCCTATGATTGGTATCTTGGGAGGAGGGGCTGTACTTTCTTCACCTTATAGAAGACAAAGGCTGCTAACCCTTATTGGTATGTCGGAGGGAGATGATCTATCTCTTGGATATCACATAAGGCAGATCCTAATCGCCTTGGGCTCCGGAGGGCTCCTGGGGGTGGGTTTCGGGCAGTCACGACAGAAGTATCAATATCTTCCGGAGGTGTCTGCGGACTCCATATTTGCCATAATTGGGGAAGAACTGGGGTTTATTGGCACCACTGCCTTGGTTGTACTGTTTGGCTTTTTCATTATCAAAGGTTTTGACATTGCAAAGAACGCTCCGGATCTGCCAGGAAAGATGCTAGCGGTTGGAATAACCTCTTGGATTGGTCTTCAGTTCTTTATAAATGTGGCTGCCATGACCAAACTGATTCCTCTTACTGGTATACCTATTCCACTTATATCCTATGGTGGCTCTTCTACTGTATTTTCACTGATGGGCTTGGGTATTTTGGCAAACGTGAGCAGGTATTCGAAGGCATAAAGGAGAAGCACCTACACTGCGGTTTGCAGGTGCTTCATTTCCAGATGGCTGTTCCGTATCCCCGGAAACTTTCTTCGAACTTCTCGGTAGTGACCGTTTTGAGGGCTTCGGTGTACGTCGTAGGCAATGGGTCTACGTAGGTTACTGTCCTCTCCTCAACGCTACACACAACTACTATGTGGGAGCTGATGCCTCCGCTCACAGGGTTGCAGTAGTGCATAGAAGCCAGGAAGTAACTTACTCCCCATTCCATAAGGTTTTGAAGATTAGAGACGCTTAGTTCTTCTTCGACCTCGGCCTCGATGCCGAATTCTCGGAGAAGATCCACCGCCCCCCTATGATCAAAACCCTTCTTGAGTGAATAGGTGGGTTTGTAGGTTTTTCCCGCTGGCCTGACGTAATCGCCGTCCTCAAAGTCGGACATGCTGCCGTTCGGATCCACTACGATGTGGATGCCCCCAAATGGTCTTACCAGAACCACCTTGTTCTGCTCGTGTCTCGACACGAAATAACTCAGGAACCAATCAAGGTTGGCTCCAGCCTCGTATCCGGGGAGCCGTTGCAAGATTCCCAGCTGAGCGCACACCATGGCTAGAGAAGTGACACCGCAAGTCAATCTTCTTAGCATTGGGTGTGAATAAGATCCCAACTGGGAGTAGAAATACTCCCTTGCAATCACTTTCCTGTCTCCTCTCCTATAGGATAGGCGTTATGATATCATTAAACAGTCCTTATGGAAATTACTAGCACATGCCAGTTTGACTCAGATTTCCCCGTACAGATAAAAAACAATCTTTGTGGTGTGCTGAGCATGTATAAGGTGATCGACTTCTTTGGTAAACCCCTTCCAAAGCTAAAAGAGTTTTTCAATGAATTTGTCTCCTTTGGTAAATATACATTGCCAACCATTAACGTTATATTTCATGATAGCGGTATTGTAAGCATTCCGATTAGGTTTTTGGACAGTAATGTGCCATCAGACACTCAGCTTTCGAATGCTAGAGAACTCTTTGAGGGTGGGGATATTCAGTTGGAGATCGTTGAGCACAGTAGTAATAGTTATTTACCAACCTTTTTATTGGACAGGGGAAGTGACTCTCGGGGGATTTCAGCATATATGAAAGGTTTGGGGTTTAATAATGCCCTGATTGAGAAAAAAGATGCAAATGAAGAGGAATTCACAGGCAAATTTCTAATTGAGTCAAAAGTTCATCCTGTTGTTGCGTCAGTTCTTATGAGGAAGCTAAAGCACCTCGATGACGTTGCCCAGAAGTATTATGGGAATATTGATGAGATCACGCATCTGGTTGTGGTAGTTCCCAACATAGATGACAATAGAGTGACCCTGTGGGACCCAGCTATATGTAGCAAGTTCAGTGACCATGTTTTTGTAGACACGCAAGAGTTCTTGAGTGCCTTGTGTCCTGATGAGAGGCTAAACTCGCACTTTGTGTTTTTCGAGTAAGTAGTATCAGCCTGTATAATGACTATATGAACTTTAAAGGCAAGAAAATTCTCGTTCATGGATTGGGTATAAGTAATGTTGCGGTGGTAAAGTATCTGGCTGACAAAAAGGCTAAGGAGATCAGGATCACTGATCTGAAACCAAGGGGTGAATTAAAGGTGGAAATAGATGCTGTTTTGAAGGTCTATCCAAGGGCAGTCTTTGTCTTGGGTGAGCATAAAGAAGAAGACTTTCTAGGGGCAGACATTATCATCAAAAGCCCAAGTATCCCAAACAGCACCCCCCTTATTCAAAAGGCTTTGGAAAAAGGTATTCCAGTAGAATCGGACGTTACGATGTTTCTTAAACTGTGCCCATCCAAAAGTACGATAGGTGTTACCGGTACCAAGGGAAAGACCACTACCACTACATTTGTTGAAAAAATGCTTAGGGATCAGGGCTTCAAGACTGTAATTGCAGGGAACATGGGGATTCCCGTTATGGGAGAGCTAAATAAAGTGACGGAGGATACATGGGTTGTACTTGAGCTTTCTAGTTTCATGGTTGAGAGTATGGATCTGCAAAAGATCAGCCCTCATGTTGCGATCTACACAAACATCTTTCCTGATCATTTGAACAAGTATAAATCGTTCTCTGACTATAAAAATTCAAAGAAAGCCTTGTTCAGATATCAAAACTCTAACGATTTTGTGCTTCTGAATGGAAAAGATGAAGAACTGAAAGAATTCTCAGCTGAGATCAGTACAAGAACTATTTATTATTCCGAGGAGGGTATACCCGAGGGCACTAAGCTGAAGTTGAAAGGTGTTCATTATGAAAGAGATCTAGCCGTTTCTTTTGTCCTAGCCCGTGAGTTGGGTTTGGATCAAAAAAAGGTTTTGAAGAGTGCCGAAGGGTTCGCCGGTGTTGAGTACAGAATGCAAAATCTTGGGGTCATAAAAGGCATAGAGTTCATAAACAACACTGCTGCCACCACGCCCATAGCCTTTTTATCTGATGTACCGGTCATCTCTGAGCATGGTAAGCGTTTCTTTCTGCTTGGCGGTGGAGCTGATAAGAACATGGACTATAAAGAAATGATCTCCTTGATGAATAGCACCAAAAACCTTTCAGGCATTGCCTTTTTCAAAGGTGCCGGTACTGACAAAATGGTAGGTTCTGTAAACAAGAGCAAAGTACTTGGAGTATTTGACGATATGTCGGAAGCTTTTGGTAAGATTGTTGGTATAGCAAAGAAGGGTGAACTGGTTGCACTTTGTCCCGGTTGCGCTAGCTTTGGGGTTTTTGAAGATGAGTTCGACCGGGGCGCGCAATTCAATACTGAAGTTGAGAGGTTTAGGGATGGGAAATAATCCAAAGCATGTAGTTTGTGTTGGGGTTGGTGGTGGAGCAATGTTCTATATTGCTAAGTATTTTCATTTCCTGGGCTCTGAAGTCTTGGGTTTTGACATCAATGCAACTGAACGTACCACTGAGCTTGAGAACCTAGGTATTAAAGTAATCTATCATAATCCTGAGGCACCATTTACAAAAGACACTAACCTGATTGTTTATTCAAATGCTCTACCTAACAATATTATTGAAAAGCTAGCAACAGAGAATAAAGGCTTGAAACTTGTATCTGTAGATGAACTATATGCAGGCGTCCTAGAGGATTTGGACAAGGGTACCCTGGCTAATCCAGAGAGAGAGGCTATCAGAAAAGCAAATCTTGCACCACTTTATGATATTGATACCAAAGAGCTGACTTTAATTGGCGTGACTGGTACAGACGGTAAAACTACGACTACCGAAATGGTAGCTTCTATCTTGAAACAAGCTGGACATAAGGTGGGACTTATCAACACTGTAAGTGCCAGGATAGGAGATGTGGAAAAGGACACAGGTTTCCACGTTACTACTCCATCTGCCCAAGAGAATGCAGAATATATAAAGGAAATGATCAGTAATGGTTGTACCCACATAGTTTTGGAATGTACCTCTCATGGGTTGAAGACAGGAAGATTAGCCGGTCTGAAGCTGGATTTTGCAGTTTATACGAATATCACATCTGAACACTTGGATTTCCACAAAACTATGGACGATCTTATAAAGTCTAAGGCGTATCTCATCACAAAACATCTGAAACCAAGTGGTTGGGCAGTCATCAACGCTGATGACCCAAACGTGTATCAGAATATGAGCGGCCTTCATAAGAATGAGGTTTTCTATTCTAAGACTTCGGAGGTAGATGTTTACGCTCGTGAGGTGAAAACCAAAGATTTAGTGATAAGCTTCACTGCTGTTGATAAACAAGGTCCTTTCACTTTAAGTATTCCTATGGTGGGGGAGTATAACGTCTG
>JBAZBO010000045.1:0-8074 GCA_041671425.1 Patescibacteria group bacterium
CACAAGGTCAGGAGTATTATCAGAACTTCCGTCATCCACTACCAACACTTCAAAGGATTCGGTAAAAGAGGGCATGAAAGCCATCACCTGGGTCAGGGTCGAGGTGATCTTGTCGGATTCGTTAAACGCAGGAATGACAACAGAAAACTCAATCATTTTTTGTTCCTCCATATCAATCTACTATAGACAGTGAAATTCCAGATCAGCCCTATTATAACTCCAACAACAAAGGCCACGTTAAAGATGATGAAATTATCCTCAAAGGTCCTCACGGTCCAAGAGATAAGCCAGCTTCTGAAAATAATAGGCAGGTATGAGGAGACAACATAGACAGCAAAGCCGACAAGTCTCTTGGCAGTACCACTCACCTGTTTCCTGTCACTAAAAGACCAGAAGTTATTGAGAAGATAAGTTGTGACCATGGCTATGAAACCTGAAACAAGGCTGGCTAGAGTAGAAGTTAGTGGCCCCAACCTGAGTATATTAGCCAAGATACTATCCACAGCAAAACCTATGGAACCAACCACCAGGAATTTGAAAAAGTTCTTGTTCTCGTTATATCTTATTGTGAACACAACTTTAAGGGAGTCCGTAAGGTTATTCGACTCCATCTTTGATGTGCCTCTATCCCTAAGACCAAACTCTATGGGAATCTCTTTTATCCTGGCGCCCAATTTATGCATTCTGTATAAAAGCTCTATCTTATATGCGAATCCTTTGCTAATTATGTTGTCCAAATCCAGTTTATCGGCAAATCCCCTGACTCTGGATGCTTTATAGCCTGTGGTGAAATCTTTCACATTAAAGATCCCTAACACTAGTTTGGAAACAAAACTCCCGCCCCAACTAAAAAGCTTCCTGTACAAAGCCCATTCTTGAGGAATAGACCCGCCTTTCACAAACCTGGAGCCAATAACATAGTCATAGCCATTGTCTATCTCATCCAAAAGTCTTTTTATATCTTTTGGATCATGCTGGAAGTCTGCATCCATTTCTATCAATGCTTCAGCGCTCATTTCTTTGATGGCATGTTTGAACCCATACGCATAGGCAGCACCCAAACCAGCCTTCTTCTTTTCCAAAAGTAAATGGACAAAGGGGTAAGTCTTCTCAAAACTTTTAACCAAATCTCCTGTACCATCGGGAGAGTTTCCATCCACCACTAAAACATGACAATTGTGGTTTATCTTTTTGAATTCATCGGCCAGAACAGGTACCAACCTTCTCACATTCTCAATCTCATTGTATGTAGGGACAACAATAACGATCTTCATATACTAAGGGCAAAGTACAGCATCAAAAAGGCTAGTATACCAAACAACAGATATTCCATAACAATTTCCTTTGTGAGCCTATCTTCAAAGGCATGATGAATAACACCCCATGCAACGTAAAAAAGAGCTCCGAATGCCCCCACCATCAGCTGAATGGGCCTATCAAACCTGAAATAGATCAAGAACCCTACAATCAGAGCAAGGCCAAGAAACAAGACTGCATAATGTGTAAGATGATCATCTCGATCCATTTATAAAATCCTTCCTGGTGCAACTGCAAACCACACCCCCACAAAAGCCATGATCAAAAAGGCAATATGAGCAAGGGTATGCCCTGTAACCTTCTTTATCCCAAACTTCTTGGAAAACCAGATATCAAGACCCAGCAGGCTGACTAGAAATCCTCCAAATACAATGTTTACTGATCGCACTGCACTGGAAACATCTATAGCAGGCTGCACGTTGTCTGCAGGTACTTCTGCCAAAGTTCTTTCTTCAGAAACAGCAGGTTCTTCTGGGATCTCAACAGACGGGGCCTCCTCCACTACAGGAGCTGGTTTCTCAGGGGCTGAGGCAGTGTATGTAGGTGTCCTAACTTTTCCAAACATCTGAACCACCAACGTCGTCTCATAGCCATCGAGCACTCCATTCACAACTGCAAACCCCACTTCGTTATAGTTCTTACTCAATAAGTTCTCCCTATGAGAAGGGGAGTTGTACCAAGCTCTTACTACCTCATCAGAATCATCAAAGTTCTTGGCCAGATTCTCACCCGCATATGAATAATCATAGTTTTGCGCAAGGATGAAGTCCCATGGCTCTTTCCCATCGGGTGCGACGTGTGCCCAATAGCCTTTCGCAAACATATCTTTAGCTTTTTCTTCCGCTGCCTCAGATAAGGCTGAGTTTATTTTTAGCTCAGACAGTCCTGCTTTACCTCTCTCCTTATTGGTAGAACTAAGAAGCTCACCAATGTGGATATTTGAGGCATACCCCAAAACCCCAGGCTTAATAAATGGAATGAGTTTAAACAACCCGAAAATAAGTGTCAGAACTATAAAGTATATGAGAACTGCCTGTGTAGAGAGCAGCTTGGACCTAGTCTTAGTATCAGGGTCGGGAATGAAATGATGTATGAAACCGTATTTTTGTATAGCTCTAGAATCACCACGCCAATCTTCTACCAGATTTTTAGAGTCATAGGGCATGCTCGGAAGCATATGTAAAATTATAGTGGAAATAAAAAGATATCGCCAACCGCAGATGTGTTTGGGGGGAACACACACTACGGTTGGCGACTCGGGCCTGGTCAGTTTGCGAGGGCTTTCTGCCACATCTGAACGGCTATTCCCGCACCGATGATGAACAGAAAGAACAACGCGCCCCAATACCATCCCCTGAAGACTGCTGCACCTTTGCTGCCCTGAACCAAGAAGATGTACAGGCCCATCATCACTGGGGTGTTGACGAGAGCCCATATCACAGGCAGCATCAACGGGTGAAAGACCTTGCGGACAGTGTTGATGTCCACCGCCCAAACCATTGCGAACGATCCCACCATGATCGCAATGACACCCAGCACTTTACCCGCCCACGATGGGAGAGCTGCAAAAAGTCCTGCTGCCCCCCACCCGGAGTCCCAAATAGCCCAAACGATTGCCGATAAGGCGACCAAGGCTCCAACCGCTAACCTGAACATATCTCCCTCCGCTGTTTTGGTCTCGAATCTTCCAAGATTTTATCAGACTTATAGTAATAAAGCAAAAGAGTCTGCAGTTGTCAAAATACGTTGATATGGTGTATAATTGCCGGGATGAAGCCGAGGAAAACAGTAAAATTTGGAGAACATATAATATTTGACGCCTATGGTTGTTCCTTTGAGAAACTGAACAGCATGGAGTTTTGCTATGATGTGATGCTTAAGTTGTGCGACATTGCTGGTATGAATAGAATTGGGGAACCATACGTTGTAAGAGCAGATGGAAACGAAACTCTAGGTGGAAAAGATCCAGGTGGATATAGTGGGTTCCTAGTTATACAAGAGTCTCATATAAGCATTCACACTTTTGCTAAGAGGGGGTTCGTTACGGTAGATGTCTACTCATGTAAACCATTTGCAGGTGAGAATACAAACGAAATAGTAGATTTTCTTATAGATTCTTTTGAGGCGCAGGACTACGACATCATAAAACTAAATAGGGGGCTGAAATACCCTTCAAAGAATATTTACTAGACACAAAATCAGAGGTTTTGTTTGAAACAAATTGGCGTTAGTGTTTTATTTCTCGGTTATGGTGTGCTTTTTTAGAAATTCAATTGGTCTCCAAGAGTCTTTTGCCTTGCGTAAGCCCTCAATCCCAAGATCTTGCTCATAATTCAAGAACTTGCAGCCCCGCCTAGAAAGCTCCTTGGCAGACTCATACTCTAGTAACTGAAATATTCCTGGATATTTAATATTACATTTTCTGAAGTGAGCTATTGCAACGTCTGAGTCAACAACTTCATTTACAGAAAAGGCTAGTAACTCCTCTTCAAGGAACACTCCAAGTGCTATCAAACCGGGCAAATGCTCCGAATAGTCCAACATACGGCGTATCGCAATAGCTTCATGCTCGGCATCGGCACCTTTTCCAGATTTGTTATGCATCCACACATTAAATAAGTCCATTATCTTCTTTTGGATAGTTGAATCTCCAAGATCCAAAACCTTAGTACTGTGTTCACCAATTCTTCGCCTAAACCTATTTATCATATTTCTCTGGGTTTCAAAATCCTTACCACCAAGAGTTGCTAGATTTGAGATTGAAAATATGTAATCAAAATTATCCCTATCTAACTCAACCTTGTACTTATTTGACACTTCCTCTAGACCTTCACCAAAATTATCTTCCGGTACCAACTTCAGAACTGGTTCCATTTTGTTTCTCTTCGATAATTCGAACAATATCCTGATTGTATCTTCAACTTTTTCCTTACCAAAGAAGGTATAGAAGGGGTCCCCAGTAATGTAGTCATGGAACTTCAGCACCAGATTGCCATTTATAGTTGCAACTTCTGCAGTATCGTCAGTGTTATAGACCCACAGACTTGTAAAGTGGAAGTCGGAAAAACACCTTTGACCTTTAAAAAATCCCAAAAAGAACTCTCGATCAGATATATCCAGCTTTTTAAATCTAGGAGTATCCCAAGTAGTTGACATATGTGGGCAATAAATAATATCATAATGCCACCTGAGAATGGATATGACTGAACGAGTATCTCACAACTTATACAGAAGCTTAGTTATTTCGATGTTTACCATTTTCTCTGCGTTTTGGCTTTACACTTATTTCTTCACCAAGGAACAAAGCGACGCGTATACTCTCTTTACAAACACTTATGGCGTCTTTGCCTTGATTGGGGGATTATTCGGCATATTTGCTGCCAGAAAATGGGGGGGGTTTAAAAGTTATCTCGGAAAGGCAATCCTCATGCTTTCCTTCGGCCTATTGTTTCAAGAGATCGGGCAATTGTTTTACATGTACTATATTTATGTGGCACACATAGAAGTGCCATACCCCTCACTTGGTGATGTTGGGTTCTTTGGTAGCGTTCTATTCTACATATATGCCTCATTTCTTCTTTCAAAAGTGGCTGGGGCAGATTTCTCACTAAAGGAACACCTAAGTTCAAAAGTCGAAGCAATTATTATACCGTTAATCATATTGTTTCTTTCGTACTTCTTTTTCCTAAGAGGAAATACAGTAGAACTATCCCAGCCAATAAAGACAGTTCTGGACTTTGGATACCCTTTGTTCCAATCAGTGTACGTTTCTATTGCGTTAGTTACTTACAGAGTCTTGAGATTCACTCAGGGAGGGATGATCAGGAAGGATATATTGCTTCTTTTGGTTGCCCTCTTTATGCAATACCTTAGTGATTTTACTTTCTTGTACAAAACTAGTAGGGGGACTTGGGTGGCTGGAGGAATAAATGACTACATGTACCTAGTCTCTTATTGTCTTATGACACTAGCCATAATGCGACTTGATGGTTTCTTAAATAAGGCGAAAGCAGGAAAAGAAAATGCTTGATAAGTATACACAGGCTGTATTAAAAATAATCAAAGAGCAGGAGTCACTAATTGGACCCTTGGCCCTTGATTTGGCAAAAAAGTCTGAAAACATTGTTTTCTCAAACGGCGCTCAAGTAACAATAAATGGAAATCCTATAATTGCATTGGGAGATTTGGTGGGCCAATACAACACGCTATTCGGCAGGACGTCTGTCGAGGTAAGCAAACTAGCAATAAAAAAGTCTGGAGAATCTTTTACACAAGAAGAACTGCCTGAGATCCTAAAGTAATATCCTTTTCACATAATAACTGTTCAAGCGACTTCAACTCCAAGAGCTTGAAGTTGTCTAAATTCCATCAAGAATATAAACGTAGTGTAAAATATAAATAATGCCTGATATGCAAGATGATGTCTTAGAAAATTCCCAGCAGATAACTCAAGAGCTTTATAAGAAAAGCCTTGAAATGCTAATTCAAAGAAGGAGAGTGGAACAGCTGTTACACAGCATATCTGAAGCTATAGTTGCAGTAGACGTAGAATTCAAAATCACACTGTTTAATAAGACACTGGAGGACATACTGGGTATAACATCAGAGAATGCCACAGGAAGAAATATCAATGAACTAATAAAGATAAGAACAGAAGACAACGAGTCAATAGACATCACTAAATACTGTTTCAACAAAAGTGAAGGTCCCGTCATAAGATCAGCAATCCTATCAGGACTAAACAAAGAATATTTTGTTAACATTAAATTTTCAAATGTGGAGAAGGAGGAATTGGATCCCAAGTCAGATGAATGCCTGATCACCATGACAGACATAACCAACGAAAAGATGCTAGATAGACTTAAGGACGATTTTGTTTCCGTAGCTGCACATGAGCTCAGAACGCCAATGACGATTATCAAAAGCTACTTATGGATGCTGGGAAGTGAGTCTAAAGGATCCCTAAATGACAAACAGAAAGACTACATTAGCAAAGCAGTGGGAGGTACTGAAAGACTGATAGCACTAGTAAATGACATGCTCGACGTCTCTCGCATAGAACAGGGAAGAATGGACCTTAGAATATATGCTATAGATATAAAAACTTTTATGGGGGAGATAGAGTCTCAATTTAGACTGAAGTCAGACGAAAAGGGAATATATTTGAAGGTTGAGTACCTGAGTAAAGTAGAACAAGCTTATGCAGACAAAAACAGGTTGGTCGAGATCTTTGTCAACCTTTTGGGGAATGCTATCAAATTCACAGATTCTGGAGGGATAACGATAAAGGTAGAGGACTCTGACAACGATGCCATAAAATTTTCTATCATAGATACTGGCAAGGGAATAGACAAAAAAGATATCAATAGGCTCTTCCATAAGTTTGGTAGGCTGGACAATAGCTATAGAACAGTAGCCGAAGCCGGGGGTACTGGACTGGGTTTGTATATCACCAAGAACCTTCTCGAGAAAATGGGTGGAAAGATCGATGTGTACTCTGAAGGCCCTGGCAAAGGAACAACCTTCTGGTTCACATTACCCACAAAACAGCCGGACACCGGAAAAACCGAAGAAGTAAACTCTATTGTGGAAACCTCACGATCTCTGTCAGATTAGCTTAATTGCTTGAAAACGGCCAGTGTCCTTTCGGCTGCTTTTTCCCAAGTAAATTCCAAAGCTCTTCTTTTTGCCATATTGATCCTGACTATGCCCTCACCAACCCACAGATCGTTCAAGGCTTTACTCAGCCCATTGGCTATATCCTCAACATTCATAGGATCAAAATAAATCATGCTCTCCTGCCCTATATCTTTATATGAAGGTAAATCAGAAACAACACATGAGGTCTCACATGCCATAGCTTCCAAAAGAGGAAGTCCAAATCCTTCCTCAAGAGAAGCACTCACAAACAAAACCGCCCCTGAGAGTAAGAAGGGAAGATCCTCATCAGGCACTCTTCCTGGAAACAGCACTTTGTCCGAAATACCATATTTTTGGGGTGCCTCGAACGTTTCATCGTACTCCCAACCCTTCTTGCCACATATAACCAACTTAAAATCAGGATAATCTGGTGAAATACGGGAGAAAGCTTCTATCAACCTTGGGTAATTTTTCCTAGGCTGGATTGTAGATATCGCTAAAAGATATTTTCCAGCTTCTATCCCATAGCCTTTCAACACACCTTCCAAAGGATCTCTTTTGAAGAACTCATGCCCCACACCTTCCGGTATTACCCCAATCTTATCCCCTCTAACCCCCCAGGGTGTCTCCAGAAGAGAATTCTTGGTGTACTCTGAAGGAACTATCAAGTGGTCGGCGTGCTCAGCCAGGAACCTTATAGGGGCTGCTGAAAACACTTTAGAACCTTTTCTTTTGGTGTTGGATAGGTATTCAAGCCCATGGATCATACCCACAACCTTCAGTTTCTTACTTCGGATTATGGGCATGGTATGAACCGGTGTAAAAAATACGTCTACAGGAGTTTTTAGAAGCTGTACGGCCAGGTGGAACTGTGTCCATGACGGGAAGCTTGAAAGAACTTTATAACTAAATCTGCTATTACCACCTGTTAACTTTTCAAAATAACCTTCTGGCACTTTTCTATCAAAGAACACGCTGTAGTCATTCTCTTTATCTACCCTCGCAAGAGCACTAACAATGTTGTAGGTGTAGATCTCAGGTCCCGCAGGGTTATCAGCTAAAAGTTTCTGGCCACTTATACCAATTTTCATAACAATGTCATTATACAAAAAAAAGA
>JBAZBO010000046.1:0-7997 GCA_041671425.1 Patescibacteria group bacterium
GGCAAACTTTTGGAAAAACCTCAAAAAACCAATAACTGCTCTGGCTCCTATGGACGAGGTAACTGACTATGTGTTTAGGGAGATTATCTCTGAGATAGCAAAGCCGGATGTCCTTTTTACAGAGTTCACCAGTGCAGATGCACTTTTCTCAAACGGTCACAGGAGAATAGCAAGGAATTTGGAATATACAGAAAGGCAACGTCCTATTGTTGCCCAGTTGTGGGGGGCTACTCCTGAAAGTCTTGAAGAAGCGGCTAAATACGTACAGGAACTGAGATTCGACGGTGTAGATATAAACATGGGGTGCCCTGACAAAGCCATCATGAAAAGAAGTTCCGGAGCAGCATTAATAAACAATCAGCCACTGGTAGGAGAAATAATAAGCGAGGTAAGAAAGGCTGCGCCAGATATTTCTCTTAGTATCAAAACCAGGCTAGATAAAAATCCAGACTTAACAAAAGATTGGTTCTCATTTCTACTTTCGAGCGATATAGATGCCTTGATAATTCATGCCAGGACCGCCAAGGCTATGTCAAAAGGTAAAGCTGATTGGGAAGAAATAGGCAGGGCAGTAGAGCTTAGAGATAAAATAAATCCCAAGGTCACCATAATAGGTAATGGGGACGTCAAAAGTTACAAGGAGATACTAGAAAAACATAATAAATACAACGTGGACGGAATAATGATTGGAAGAGGAATACTCCAAAACCCATGGGTCTTTGAAAAAAGTGAAAACCCGCAGACTAAAACAAAATCCGATTACGTTTCTCTTTTCCTCAGGCATGCCGAGCTTTTTCATGAAAAGTGGGGAGAATCAAAGAACTTCGCAATATTGAAGAAGTTCGCCAAGATGTACATCAAGGGTTTTAAGGGCTCTGCGGAACTCCGACAAGAGCTTATGCTGACAAAAAGTTACGATAGATTCAAAGATATTCTGAACGATATTTAGACTGTAACTCTTTGTGATTTAATCTGGGGCGGTGTTACTCTTGTAGTGGCTTTTATAATATGAATATTATACTGCTTATTCTCCTATACTCGTGTTTTTTGTTTGTCCTCATAGCGTTTGTTTTTACCCAGTTGATCAGTCTTATCAATATATTTAACCATACAGCCCCTTTCGTCCCTACAAAAAACGGCGAGATGAGTTTAATCAAAGAGGAACTAGTTAAACACGGATCGAGATCACTGATCGATCTGGGCAGTGGTAATGGCAAGATACTATTTAGCATAGCTAGCAACATTATTTACACCACAGGGTATGAGAATAGCCTTTTTCTATATCTTTTTTCAAAGATGAGTAAAATGGTCAGGAAAAACGGAAGATATATAGATATTAAGTTTGGCTCTCTTTTCAATGCTGATCTTCATAATCACGATACTATCTATATATACGGCATACCTGGCATGATGCAACGCACCCAAACCAAGATCATGAAAGAAGCAAAAGAGGGAACTTTGGTTATATCCAACACTTTCGACTTTCCCAATCTGGAAAAGCTGTATGAAAGGGGAAATCTTAATTTCTACTTGGTCTAGAATTTATTCAGCACTTATCCTCATGATAAAATCTATACATGTCTGTACAAATAACCTACTTTGTTCATGGAACAACCACCGACAATCTCAAGGAAATATCTTCCGGTTGGTCAGATGTGGAACTATCAGATAAGGGGATACAACAATCAATAGAGCTTAGAGGTCAAATAAAGGATAAGAACTTCAACGCTGTATTTTGCTCTGATCTTCAAAGGGCAGTTAAGTCTGCAGAGTTGACCTTTCAGGACCAGGTACCTATTATTCAAGATCAAAGGCTTAGGGAATGTAACTACGGTGAATACAACGCAAAGTCATCTGCTATCGTGGAGCCAATGCAGGAAAAATGTGTTAATGAAAGATTCCCAAGCGGTGAGAGCTATGAAGACGTAAAATCCAGGGTCAGTGACTTTTTAGATTATCTTAAGCAAAATTATGATGGTAAACATATAGCCATTGTTGCTCACAAAGCCCCACAACTCGCTCTCGATGTATTACTTAAGGGAAATACCTGGGAAGAGGCCTTTGCCAATGACTGGAGAAAGAAAAAGGCCTGGCAGCCGGGATGGGATTATATTTTGGAATAGACAACCTATGAAATTTAAATCTGGCATCTATCAACACTTCAAAGGAAATAAGTACCTGGTACTGGGTGTGGCAAAACACAGTGAAACGCTAGAAGAACTGGTTGTGTACATTACTCTTTATGAGAACAAAGAAAGTGCTATCTGGGTCCGACCACTCAAGATGTTTCTTGAGAAAGTAGAGATAAAAGGTGAAAAAGTACCAAGGTTTAAATATTTAGGTAGTAAATAGATGATTATGGAAAAAATTATTACGATCAAACCCAATGATCTTCAAAAGCAACTAAGAAAATTTAATTTGATGGGATACTCGGATTCCACGGTTAAATACGAGGATAACCAAAAGAACGGAAAGATATTAACTAGACAAGAGGGTGATTGGAAATACGAGGACGAATACTATGGCGGGGAGCCCTATTCAGGCAATGAAACACTCTGGTATAAAGGCTTGAATGTATTTAGGTGTGTCTATTGGGGAAAAGTAGCAAGCGGAGTAAATTTTAGTGACATCTATAGTTTTCTTAGAAAGGCACTCAAAGAAGGACCCACAGGTAAATGTGTTCACAGGGGCCCTGAGAGATTTGTAGAAGGCGAGATGGCTTATACAAACGAATGCGAAGGAGATACTGAAGAATTTGTACAAGTGGAAAGGATCTACATCAACAACAAGGAAGTATACTTGGCACACTTTATTGGTGGAAGAATAAATGTAAGGAAAGAACAGTAGTTGTATTAATTACAAAACGTGTTATACTTTCTCGTTCGCAGATTGAGGTAATGAATCTGCTTAACTCTGAAAAATTTTATAGCTAGATAAAGATACCCCGAAAATTACATTTTAATCGTATCTTGTCGCTAAGAACTCTTCTCATTTAAGCGGTTTTATTGCCTTAATCCATGAAAGAAAAAATGTATCAAAGAAGGACTAATAACACATTCAATAATAAGAGAAGGACATTCTCAGCTAGGCCTGCAAGAAGGATCAAAACAATTTCCTACAATGACCTGATGCGAGAAGTAGACCAGTCCAAGAGTCAGTCTACGTCAGTTACAACTGATAATGCTTATATCCCAGAAAACAGATTTGACGACTTTGCTATATCTAGCGGTTTGAAAGCTAATATAAAGTTCAAGGGATACGTAAATCCAACTCCAATACAAGATAAAGGCATTCCCATGATCCTTGAGGGCAAGGATGTTATTGGTATAGCAAATACCGGAACCGGAAAAACAGCCGCCTTTCTTATCCCTTTGATCGAAAAGATATCCAAGGATAGAACCCAGAAAGTTCTTATCATTACTCCAACAAGGGAATTGGCTTCGCAAATAGCAGAGGAGCTAAGGACATTCGCTAGGGGTATGAACCAAAGATCAGTTCTTTGCATAGGTGGAACTAGCATGTACATGCAAAAGAAATCACTTACCTTTGACCCCAACTTTGTAATAGGAACACCAGGAAGACTTCAAGACCTTATAAGACATAGATGCCTTGACCTGAGTCTGTTCAATAATGTTGTACTAGATGAAGTCGACAGAATGGTAGACATCGGGTTTATAGAAGAAATAAAACACTTGATCTCGCTGATGCCAAAAGATAGACAGTCATTGTTCTTCTCAGCCACTATCTCAAATGAAGTAAAGGACATACTGAAAGACTTTGTTAGAGAACCAATTGATATAAGCGTAAAGCAAAGAGAAGTGTGTATAAACGTGAAACAAGAGATAATAAGGATTCAGAATGGTGCAAAGATAGAGACCTTGCACAACTTGCTAATCCAAAAGGAAGTTGAGAAAACTTTGATATTCGGAAGAACTAAGCATGGTGTTCAAAAACTCAGTGACGAACTTGTGAAGAGGGGATTTAAAGCTGAAGCTTTACATGGAGACAAAAGACAAAGCCAAAGACTAGCAATTCTAAAAAGATTCAAAAGAAATGAGATCAGCATTTTGCTGGCTACTGATGTAGCCTCCAGAGGTTTGGATATTGATAACATCAGCCACGTCATCAACTATGACCTTCCCGAGTGCCATGATGACTATATCCATAGGATAGGCAGAACCGGTAGGGGAGATAAAAAGGGTATTGCTATAACTTTTGTTGAATAATCAGTCCCAAGTAAATATCATCGCGTGATAAAATACACTCATGACCAAAGATGCGAAGCAACTCATGGAAGAAGGCTGGAAAGCACGGGAAGGTCTTGAGTTTGAGACAGCTGAAAAGCTTCTGAATGAGGCCAAGGTAATATTTGAGCAAGAAGGTAATTGGTTTGACGTAACTGAAACCCTGAATCATCTTGCGTACTCCGAAAAACTAAAAGCAATCCATCACAATCTAGAAGGCATGAAACTTGCTAAAGAAGCAGGGGAACTAGCAACTTTGCACTCAACAAACAAAGTCCTGGTGCTAAGGGCACTTATGTCATTGGCAAATTCAGCAGGTCTGTTCGAACAAGCCTTAAAGTGGGGATATGAATGTCTGACTCTATTCGATAAACCAGCCCCAAGAGCAGATGTCTTATCACACATTGCCACCTTTCAACTAAGAACTGGAAAACTTGATGAAGCTGAAGTGACTATCAGTGAAGCCGAAACTCTTCTTGATGAAGGATTTGAAGGCGAAAGGGAGCCTCACAGATCCATATGGAAAAGTAAAATCTTGATGACAAAGGCATTGATCATGTACAACAAGGGTAACTTGACAGAGGGAAAGGTATGCATAGAGGAAGCGTTAAAGATCGCAGATACTCAGAACCTGAAAACACGCACTGAAGAGATAAAAAGCGTAATAGAGATATTCGATTAGAACCAACACAGATCTTTTGATATCATCAATAATATGGATCATCCGATGCTGATATTCTTCACATTTCTCTTCTGCGTAACACTGGGCTTTGTGAGCGAACTGTTTGTGATGTTTCCACTCGAGAAGTGGTACACCACGATCAGAAAACCCCTATTTCATCCAAAAAACAGTATTGGTGTCATTGCTAGGTCTTGGACCATTTCGTACGGTTTCATGGGTGCTGCCATATATTTCATACTTGTGTCGCCCAAGCCACATATTCCACAAATAGTTCTCTTTGTAGTCCAGATAGCACTTTGTTTCATCTGGCCTATTCTTTACTTTCACAAAAGGAATATAGGAGCCGCCTTGAAAGGGCTGTATGTTCTACTACCCATAACTATAATAACTGCTGCATCCTTCTTTTTGATAAGTATTCCTGCTGGCGCACTTATAATTCCTTGCATACCGTGGGAAATCTACATGATCATATTGAATAAGAAAGTATTGGAGTTGAATTCTGAGGGACAAAGGTCAACCGTTATTTGACTTCTTTAAAAGCTTCAAAAGCTTACTAATATCTATCTTAGCCATACCTACCACCTTGTCGGCACCACCATAGAATACGATCAGTTCTCCCTTTATTAGGGTGGCACTGCAGGGAAACACAACGTTGTGTACTTGACCATGCCTCTCGTAAGGCATTTCGGGTTCAAGTATTGGTTCAGCCGTTCTACCCAACACTTCGACTGGATTTTCCAGATTCAAAAGTAACGCCCCTATACGATATATCCCATCTTCAGAAATGCCATGATACAAAAGCACCCAACCATCCTTTGTTTTTACCGGAGGACCGGCAGCACCTATTCTCTTGCTATCCCACCAACCCTTCCTTGGTGCTATCCATCTGTACTCTTCAAGCCAATCATTCTCACCAAAATCCAAGGAATCGCGAAAAGCCAGATCCATATCCTCACCACTCCTGTGCACAATGACGTACTTATTATTCACTTTTTGAGGAAAGACAAAGGCATCCTTATCATCCAATCCCGGAGGTGAAATCAGAACAGGTGGAGACCAGTGCCACCTTCTAGCCAGAAAGTCTGTCTTTTTGATCCAAGTCATAGCCACCCTCGGGACATTTATTGAGTCATACGCTGTGTAACACATATAGATCCTATCTCTTATAACAGTAAGCCTTGGATCCTCACATCCAGAGTTGCCGTTTTCTATATTTTTTTGCTCAAAGGATTCGCGGGGAACATAAATGGGTTCTGGTGATCTGTAATCTATAGTTACACCATCAGGACTGGTGGCATACCCCATGACTGAGGTGTTATCCTCGCCCATAGCTCTATAAACAATATGGAATTTACTCTCGAGATACAAGGCTGCAGGATTGAACGTGGCTTTACTCTCCCATGAGTTAAAAGACTGTGGACTAATGATAGGATTTTCGACCGCCCTCACAAACTTCACACCTTTATCATCGTTGAGCATGTTATCCATCAAAGACGAGAACTTTATAGCCGCAACAGCACAGAAGGTGTCGGCTGCACCGTAATACAGAAGCAAAACATCATCCGCCTTCTTCAAGGTACCAGACGGAAAGACTATATTTGGGACCATACCAATCTTCTCGTAATACTCCCGAGGATT
Organism: Patescibacteria group bacterium; assembly: GCA_041671425.1. GTDB lineage: Bacteria > Patescibacteriota > WWE3 > UBA101185 > UBA10185 > JBAZBO01. The sequence continues at coordinate 6,565 of JBAZBO010000046.1, forward strand.
AAGGATAGGCACACTAGTATGCGCAATAACCTTTGATGGATCATCTTTATCCAGCAAAACGGCCTCTACCATAAATATCGGTGGGGGAGTGAAATAGTTTTTTATGTACGCATATATTACAACCCAACCTTGCGGAGTTCTTATAGGAGGAGCTCCCACCTCTATCTGATCATTTGGACTCCTGGTCAAAGGAAGTGCGTGACTATCAAGATCTTGATACCACTTATGCCATTTCTCGTGGTCCCACATGTCTTCTTCTTTATCAAAACTCACCAATCCAATCTTTGCCGGAGGAATATCAGTGTTTACAGTCAACAAAGCCCAAAGCTTCCCGTTAATTCTTTCTGGAAACAAGGCCATACCTTTGGCATTAAAAGGCGTTACCAAGTGTCTCTCATCAATCTTTTTGAAATTCTTCGTTGTAGCAACAGCTATCTTTATACCCTCAGCTGAGAATGGATAGTTTGATAGGGCAGTGTAAAAAATATAGTACTTATCGTCTAGTTTGGTTACACGCGGGTCTTCACAACCAAACCTCTCCCAATCCTGCTCAGGAATTATAAATCTGGTTCTGTTCTTAAAGTGGAACCCATCAGTGCTATCAGCCAGACCAATTGTAGAAAGCTGCATCTTGGTCTTACCCACTTCATAATAGTGGGACTGAGATAGCGCTCTATAAACCAGATATACCTTCTTGTTATATCTTGCGGGGCAGCCATTGAACACCGCTTCAGCCTCCCAGAACTGCTCGTGATTGGGCTCGAGTATAGGATTATCGGGATATCTCTCAACTATCATAGCCTTTTCTTAGTACCTTTTTTGAAAAGGCTTGGTTTTTCTTCACGCATTAGGTCCTGCAAGAACTCTTCAAGATTGCAGTACGCCACACAAATATAGCTATCTGAACCTCCATAATAGATGTAAAGCTCATCACCCTTGACTATCGCTCCAGAGGCATACACAACTCCGGCTTTGAAACCATTATTCTCGTAGTCTTCGCTGGGCTCAAGTATTGGAGCCTTTGATCTGTAAAGTATCTTGGATGGATCATTGAGATCCAGAAGCATTGCGCCAAGTTTGTAAGCGCTGGGTTTAAGCTTATCCATCCCATGGTAGAACAAAAGCCAACCATGCTTCGTCCTAATTGGTGGGGGACCTGCACCTCTCACTAGGCTGTCCCAACAGCCTTTTCTACTATCATCATTCTTGTAATAACTCTTGATAACCTCTTCCTTACTAAAATCCAAGGAGTCTCGATATTCAATAGAAATCTTCGGGCTGATACTGTGGAGAACAGCATACTTACCATCAATCTTTTCCGGGAAGATAACCCAGTTCTTGTGTATCTCACCCTCAGGGGAAATGAGCGCCGGAGTCTTACACTTCCATTTCCTTTTGATAAAATCATCAACCTTTATTGCTGTAAGAGCCAC
>JBAZBO010000047.1:0-7101 GCA_041671425.1 Patescibacteria group bacterium
GCCGTTCATATTTATACCTTACCCAGGAACTTACCTTGTGTATCAGTCCCCAGTTGTTTTAGTAAATAAGTAACCGTTGATAGTATGGCGACATTCCCGACTGAAGCCCAATCAATACCCATCTTATTAGTAAGAGCGGTATAGATAACCGTTAAGACTGAGCTAAGGACGAACATTACACCTGCCTTGATAATATCTTGATGATTAACAAACCACAATTTTGAGTTTTCCATACTATTATTTAATGAATAAAGACCCAACAAAATTCGCTGGTAAATCACTTAAAGTTTCACGAGGTTTCACTTTAGAATATTCACCGTGGATTGCCTTCAGAATATCGCCATCACCAAATCCAATGTATTGTCCAGCGTGTATTCCATTTTTAGCTAAGAATAAGATTGCACTACCTACTTGGATAAATTCTGCTAGAGGGTTTTTAATGAAGTTGGCAATCTTCGGCGCACCAAAAGCATACTTCCACGGAAGTTGGGTGATTTGATTTTGATAATTATCGTGGATTTCAAGGTTCTTTCCGTAAACACCTCCGCGAATACATACTCGATGAGTGTAGTTTTGAGCAACTTGATAATTTCCACCATCTACCGATACCCAAACTGGTGAAAGTTTAAGCGCTTCCCACAATTCGTCAGGAGTAGAGTTGCCAAAGATATTTAGATATTTAGTTTCGACCGAGAAGTATAGTTTTACTTTCTTGCCGAAATCTGCTACCAGTGCCGACATTATTTGATAATATTCCTCCACTGTCATTGTGTCAGGGAATGGCCATAAATCTTCAGGACAGAAAAAGAAAGCTCGGATATAGTCGTCTACTGCTCGTACGGTGTTACCTCGATTGGGGTCGGTTCCTGAACCCTTAGCAGTTCGGCGGTCAGAGAAATTTGCCTTGCCGTTTTTCATCAATCCTAAAGCGGTAAAATAACTCTTTAACGTTTCATCTTTTTCCATTTCGTAGTTTGCTAAGTACTCAAAAAGATTATTTCCAGAAAAAGAAACACAGGCATTAGTTTCAATGCCTTTGCGTTGATACTCAGTTTCGGGTTCCCACGGCTTCCAAGTTAAAACCCTATCACCGTTTACTGTTTGCTCATAAATCTTTTGACTCCAAACAGTACCACCTAGCTTTTCTTCAAGACCTAAAACATAGTCCGTAACACGGATTGGTTCGTTGATTAAACCAAAGTTTTTTACCATACATTTCTCATTATAAATAAAAAGTAACCTAAGGATAACCACACGAAAGCCACCAGTAGAACAGCACAAATAACGGGGAGCCAGACCGTAGAGAAACGGCTTTCTCTTTTCTTTAAAACCTCTTCTCGTCTGAATTTTTTTAAAAGCCAGTTCATACATTTATTTTTAGTAAGGGAGTAGTGGGCGAGTGCCCTTGACTTTTAGGTAAATTTCTGTTACTATACCAACAGATTTGATTGAGCCAAGTCTTTACTTTAGTAATCTCCCCGCCGTGGTGTGCTCAATACACTGCGGTGGGGATTTTATATTTATGACCTTGTACCCAATACATAGAATGAAAGGAACAAAATTTTATGTGGCTTGGAAAGGAATGAAATTTAGATGCTCAGCTGGTAAAAAATATTCGGATTTCAATTCTTACGGTGGCAAAGGAGTTAAGGTATGCAGGCGTTGGAAAAGGTTTATAAATTTCCGTGATGATATGTACGAAAGTTATTTAAAACATATTATTGATTTTGGTGAAAAACAGACTTCACTCGATAGAATAAATAATAATGGAAATTATTGCAAGGCAAATTGTCGATGGGCGACATTAAAAGAACAAAATTCAAATAGAAAATACGGACTGAATTATACTTTTAAAGGTGAAACTCATTGTTTAAGTGAATGGTCAAATAAGTTAGGATTTACTTACAAGATACTAAGAAATAGAATCCGTGATTTAAATTGGAGCATAGAAAAAACTTTTACAACACCCATAAATAAAAAACTTTCTAATAGATTTAGAGGCTTTTTATAGTTGTGCCTCCGACAACTTTGATGGTTTCAATCTAGCTCCCCTTCATCAACCAAGTTGGTGAAGGTGCGAAGCAAGACTTCTTCAATCTCGCTCATCCGACAGCCTGCGTGAATAGCCGCAAGCGATGCTGGAATTAAGCGTTGGCAGATGACATTTATTGACAACCCTTGCGCCGCCAATAATTTCATCTGTTCCACGAGTAGGTCAAGTGCCTCTTGACGTTTCGGCATAGACCCTTTCCACTGTCCGTTGGATGTCCATCTCCGTGTTGCCGTACTTCCGCGCGTCTTCCATCGCCTTTTGGACGTTGTAAGAGCCGTAGAACGTCACGAAGCCTCCCTCCTTCTTCACTTGGCGGACGACTTCCTCCAAGAGAGTGAGGGTGAACTGTTGCATATTCATACCGCCTCCTATCCGCAGTGCAGTTCGCCAATCATCCACGCCTTGCACACGAGGCAAGTCAGGATAATCAGGAAAGGGTAATGGTTCTCAGAATGAGCCGTCACTTTCTTGCACCGAGGACAAAAGCACATCGACGTCCACGCCCTTATCCGCATACCCCCTCCTTTAGGTGGTGTGGGGTTTCTTCTCCTTGACGCAAACGCACTTCAAGGGTTCGAACTCGACGATGAGGCCGAAGTCCGCCCCCTTGTCGATACAGTACCCACAGCAAGCGATATTCAGCTTGCCATAGTCAGTCTTCTCCTTGATGGGCTTGGGTGCACCGCAGGCGTACAGGGTTAAGACGATTGCGATTAACCGTACCATTTGTCCCTCACTTTCTTTTCGACGTAGAGGTAGACTGCGAAAGTCGCCACAAGTGTGGAAATCCCAACGAAAATCGCCATTTGTTTGAAAGACATTTAGTCTCCTTGTAAAGAACAAAGTTTTCTCTACTCTCTACAATCTAGGGTCAAAGTGAATAAAATTATTTAATCTCTTTCAGACCAACTATATTTATTTGTGAAAGCTTGCCAGCATCTCTAATTGCATCGTGCAAATCTGCTTCGATGTAAACCGCTTCCATTTGTGTAGTCTTCTGATATATTACATCTTTGATTAGATTCTTAATTGAAGTTTCCTGTTTTTCTGGGAGTCCAACAGCTTCAATTATTTCTAATATTCTTCCAACTAACGAATCTGGTACCCAACTTCCTATTACTAATCCATTGCCGTGACTTGGCGTTTCTTGATTTCTAACTTTTGGATTTGATATTGCCATATACTTTGACTTAACTTGACCCTAGGTTGTAAAGAACAAAGTTATCTCTGTCCTCTAGTTTAGTTGGGGCGATGACGCTCGCCCCTAGCGTTACTTCACCATCTTGAGCTTCGGCGCAGTCCTTTCATCGGTGTAGACTTTCTTCCCGCAACGACAGCACATATAGACGTAGAACACGTCTGAGCGATTGTTGTACTCGCTCCGGTCGTGATCGCAGTGGGTACGGCAGTCGTAGCAATAACGATTCTGGACGTCCATTTTGCCTCCGTTCAGGTTTTCCACAACCATTCGATGAACAACCCTGCTCCAAACCACGTCACGATTCTAAGTGGCTCCAAGTTCACTAAGCCGTGATAGTTCCACCCCCTGAGATAGCTCGTCCGACTGGGGTGCGTTCCGTAGTACGCTTCGAGGACGGCATTTAGCAGTCCTTCGAGAACATAGATGACGAGAACGTACCACAACCCCCTATGCCACCACGCCCACTTGGGAGGGGTGATGTAGAGGAAGTACGGGGTGAGAGCGTAAAGTGGAAGATACATCACCGAAGCGTACCCGACGTACAGCTTCTGCTTCTTGAACGGGTCGGCGAGGGCGGTGAAGACCACTTCCAGACCCATTCCCACAAGAGCGAACAATACCATTTGGCGTAGCATTGTGACCTCCGTTTATGTGAACTCCCACCACCCTCAATGAGAGTGGAAATTTTATGTACCTTTTGCTTGCACAAAGGATGGTGGAAGTTCAGTTGTAAAGAACTACTTTGCTAAACCAACGTATTTAATTATCGCCGCTACCGCAATTGGAACTACTATGACGTTCATAAAAATCAATGCTCCCATAAACATATTCTTGGTTTTTTCTAGGGCGGTAACTCTGCCGTTTGTTTTACTCGTCTGCGCGATAATCGCTAACTGAGCTTCGTGGTTAGTGGTTTGATTTGCTAAAACCACTGCTGACATCGCTTCTAATTTAGCTAATAATACTCCGTTGCTTGGGGTTTCATCTGACATACTCCTATTTTAAACTTGCTTTAAATTCTTCTATCCTTTTATCCGCTACCATTTGAATGGAAGCCCTAGCCGCTTCAATGATTGCTACATCCGAAGCGTAGCCATTTTTTAACACATTGAGCGCGAATTTTAGAACCTCTACTTCCTGTGTTTTGTTTTCGAGTAAAAGTTGTAAACTATTGATGGCAAATTGATTGTCCATATAAATATTTAAAAATTAGCTTGTCTTTGCAAATTGCTGGAATGTCCATCACCCATAATATAGGTTGAATACCTGGTCGTAAAAAAATCTACTTGCATCGGACCGGTTACAAATCTTCCTGGTGTTCCGGTCATATACGTTCCATCGAAGTTGTATTTCAAAACAAAAGGGGCGCTGGTACACTGAGCGATGTACATTGCGTTCTCGTTCACTCGTGTCCGTTGTTGAGTAAGACAAATAGTGTTATTAAGATACGGTGTCGGAGTAATACAAGCCCCCGCGTTTTCAGTTAAAGATTTGTCTGTTCCAAACGCATAAGGACAAAGAGTCGTCGACGATACAACCACCCAGACGTTGTCCCCTTGCACACCAACAATGAACGATGTTGAGGTGATTAAGGAAGCCGTCAATGTGCTGGTATTCCAAGAAGTAGAAGAAGCAATATTGACGTCAGGACTGGACGTTGTCCATCGGAAGACACCGGAATTGACTAGCGTTGAACTGCCAATGAGGGCTAAGTGATAGCCTTTGAGCGTAATCGCCCCCCGAACGAAATTGCCTGTCGCGCTTAAATTGGGACCGGTAATTACCTGTTGTGAGCGATTAACTAAGTCATAGTTGGTGGAAGCCGAAAGACCGAAGGTAGAAGCGCGCAAAATTATATTGCCATTGGCTCCCGTCTGGAAAACTAACATCCTAGAAGTATCGTCGGAGTATACGGCGTTCCAGTTAGTCACCAAACTGGTCGTAAGTATCGTATCTGGGTCAGTCAACGAACGTCTTTGCGACGAAGTTTGATTAGGAAGTACTTTTTTCAAGACAAAAATTTCATTGTCAAAATCTAAAAATCCTCGACCGGTAGTCGAAGTTAAATCACCCCCGAAGTTTAGGAAAGTATTAGTCACGAAAGTGACATTGGGGAAAGTATTGTGACCCGTCCAAATATTATCAGCGGAGAGAGATACCCCACCACCGCAACCATTACAAGTCGTGACGTTGAGAGTAGTGATGGTTGAAGATGAAATTGTAGTAGTGGCTAGGATTGTTTCACCAGAAATAAAAGCCGTACCACTGACTGTGAGATTGTAGTTGGGAGTGGAAGAGTCAATGCCAAGATACGTTAAAAGCAAAGTACCATCGTATGAAGCCGTGGAACCAGTACCACCAATTCCCAATTTATTCGCCCCCAGTCTTTTTATACTAGCGTCTTGACTAGCACCAAATTGAAGAGCTGATAAATCTTGCGGTAACCAGACGTTCGCTACCGCTCCGCCACCTAAAATTCTCATTCTTTCTATACCGCTCGTAATCATTCCGAATGAATTGGAAGTTTTATAACCAATACCCATATCTGCCTGACCGGAAAAACTAAAGTCTGGTAATGCATAATTAAGTGTCCCACGACCAAGGATTTGTCCGGTAGAATGTATGTTACCACTCACGGCTAGATTTGTGTCTGGTGTTGTGGTCCCAATACCGACGTTGCCAGCTGTTGTGATTCTCATCCGTTCATAGTCAATATTTGTCCTAAAAATAAGCCCACCGCCCGACTTAAATGCGTCAAGATATGCGTTGGTGCCATCTGAAATGAGACGACCTTCGGTGGCACTCCCAAACTTAATTGTTCCCACTACGTCAAGCTTTACATCAGGCGCTGTCGTCCCAATCCCCACATTACCATTCATATACAGCGTGTTCCCAGAGCTACTAGCTGTTAAAGTCAGTACGTCAGTAGCGTTCCACGAACCGTTATGATAAAAACCTTGAAAGTTAAAAGTCGGTACTTGATTTGTTAACCCACGGAAAGATATTTCACCTTTATTTGCTCCGTTGTAGGGCATATAATAAGCCAGCGCTCCAGAAGATATTGAGCCAAAGCTATAAGTATCACCAACTTGTAGCCCAGTCGGAGCATAAGCATTTCCAACAGTATCAATAGCAAAATTACCTGGGACGGAGTTTCCATTTTTGATAAACATTAAATACCCGTCATAATTCCCTGGCGTACCCTCAACTATTCTCCACCCACCAGGGTTTGCAGTACTTCCTGAACTATTGAGAACTATTCCGGTATTGGCGAAAGTCGTAGTATTTGATGTAACAGTCAAATCGGCATTGGTCGTTGATGAGTTTATTCCCACCTTGCTATTCACTACCACAAATCCCGTACCACTCGGGCTCATTGTGATATTTGAATTGAGAGCTGAACTCATTGTACCAAAGAGATAATTTGAACCGGTAATATTCAAATCAACTTCTGTTCCACTGGAACCAATAGTTAAAGGAAAATCGCCATTGACTGCGGACAAAGAGCGGTCTGTACCGCCAAGGTAAAATCCTCCGACTAAGAGAAACTTGCTACCTAAATTCCCGATTGATAGGGCGTTGTTATAATTATTAAAAGAGGGATTAAATACTATTCCACCCGTACCAGATTTATTGACGGTAGTATTTAGATAAATATTTCCATTGACTTCTAAGTTAGTTGTTGGGTTTGTTGTTCCGATACCGACGTAACCATTGAAAGTCGTAGTAACCAAAGAACTCGTTGCACTGACCGTAAATACATTATTAACCATTTGTAGCGCGCTCGTGCCAGTTACCGTGTTAGCAGTGTTGTAGAGGGTGAGGTAGTTGGCGGTGCTGGTGCCTA
>JBAZBO010000047.1:7111-7759 GCA_041671425.1 Patescibacteria group bacterium
CTCCGTTTGTGTCTACAGGCCAAGATACACGACAATCACCGCGCAAACAATACTGTGTGCTAGACGGGATGTAAGTAGAGCGCGGACTGATATAGGATCCCGATAAATTCCATAAATCCAATTTTAAAATCGTAGAGTTGCCACTAAGGGAAGCGTCAGCCTGTACAGCAGAAACAGAAAACAAGCTTAAAATCCCGAATAAAATTGTGGCCAAAAATTGCATATTAAAGATTGTATTTTTTCTTCTTAGGTTCTGGAGCCGGCATTTTCATTAGCACTCCTTGTTGCATTGTTTCTTCAAATAGCTTTTTCACTTCCTCTAGTAAACTGTTTCGCATTTCTTCAATTTTAAGTTCATAGGATTTTCCACTATTCTCGCCTACTAAATCAACATTACTGTTGATAGTCGTGCTTAATTCTTCGCTAAAACTAGCCAATTTATTATCAATTAAGTCTTTTAATTCTGTAAAGTCAACCTCCTTAGGTTCTGGTAAATCTCCGATTGACTTTTTAATTTCCTCTAACAAAGAAAGCGCGACATCAATACCTTTATTACTTGGAAGTTTTGGAAACTCTGGAAATTTCTGTTTTGGAATTTTGGCCAATTCCTCCGCAATGATACTTCTTACTTTTTTATAATCTAAATCC
>JBAZBO010000048.1:0-7142 GCA_041671425.1 Patescibacteria group bacterium
TGCAGGATAATAGCTGAGGTTTTATTGTGTTTTAGTACCAGCTCTTTGGCCTTCTTATAAAGTTGATCCATCCACAGTTCTTCTCCGGGATCTGTAGTTGGTTCACTCTTGTCTTCAAGCCTCTTCAGCCTTTTTTCTAGTTCAGTGACTTTCTTTTCCAGTGTTTCCAAATTAGCCATTGGTTAGATTATACACAGGGCGGTCTAGTTGGTTCTCCAATCATTGCAAATACTTTCCTGCCTTGATACATTTAATGTATGCAAGAGCAACAAGATACATCCTCAACTAAGCGAAAAATGGGTTGGATAAAATATCCCCTCATGATTTTGCTTTTGGTTGCGGGTACGATTATAGGTTTTTTTATCCGTGATGTACTAAATCCTGATAAGCCACTCGTATGTACATCTTCTCAGACGACTCCGTCAACAAATCTGAGCATTGCTACGACTTCTATTGATCCCTCTGATATGTGGAAGGTCGCTAAGTTTGGCGGCCTGTTTTCTTACGAATACCCAGCGGGTTGGAGTGTAGCAGAGCTTTGGCAGGATGATTATTCGAAAAATGGCGTAATAATAGCCATTGATAGAAATCCTATTAATACTGCTCCAAGAGGGGGGCCTTTGGCCACGTTCACAATAACTATATTAAATGGAAATTTTAATCCCGATGAGATTTTAGCTGAGAGGTTGGGCGAATTTAATGAGGAAAACTATACAGATATAACCAAAGAGACGATTAAAGCAGATATTGGTGAGGTTGTTCACTATAAGGGGAAAGTAGCGGGTGAAATGCTCAAAGGTGAATCTATGGAAAGTTATTACTTTACTTTTAATCTACATCCCAATGAGCCGGCGAACCAACAAGTTGTGGTGGCCACGCTAGCCCTTCAAGATGACCCGCAGTTGTCAGAAATGTTGAGGCATATTGTTTTAAGTTTTAAAGACCTTGGTCAGTAGCTGTAGCAGGTGTTATTGACACCAACTTACCCTTGTGATTACATATAGGCATTGTAAGAAAGGCGGTGAACGCCCTTGGCAAGCGGGAGCTTTTCTTACGAAAAATAAAGCTGGCCCGTCTATGACGGACAAGTAGGGTGGAACCGCGGAGTGTACCTTCGTCCCTAAGTAATATATTATTTAGGCGTACGGAGGTTTTTTTATGGAGAATCTAAATCAAAAAATAATCAGTCTATGTAAACGCAGGGGGTTTGTATTTCCCGGATCTGAGATATATGGAGGGTTGGCCAATGTTTATGACTTTGGACCTTTGGGTGCTGAGATGCTTCGAAATATTGTGGACTCATGGTGGAAGTTCTTTGTGAGAGGAAGGCCTGACATAATAGGGCTTGATACCAGTATTTTGATGTCTCCCAAGGTTTGGGAAGCTTCTGGGCATACCGCTAGTTTTGCGGATGTGATGATAGATTGTAAAGATTGTGGTCAAAGGACCAGAGCCGATCAGCTTATAGAGACTTGGGAATCCGGAGAATTTGGAACTGCGGATGGAAGGATCTGGGATGGAGTGCCCCCGGAAGAAATGGGGAAGTACATTGAAGAAAGAGAAATAAAGTGTCCTAATTGCGGCTCTTTTAACTGGACCAAACCAAGGAAGTTTAATCTCCTATTTGAAACTCACATTGGAATAGTTCCAGAGGATAAATCCCTTTCCTATCTAAGAGGGGAGATTGCTCAGGGAATGTTCGTGAATTTCAAAAACGTACTTGGAACCATGAGACCAAAACTACCTTTCGGAATCGCTCAGGCAGGTAAGGCTTTCAGAAATGAGATCACGCTGGGTAATTTCATCTTCAGGACTTTGGAGTTCAATCTTGCTGAGTTTGAGTATTTCTTCAATCCGAACGAACAGGAATGGGAAAAAGTCTTTGATTATTGGAAAGAGGAGATGCGCACCTGGATACTTTCCCTAGGTGTTGATGAGAAACGCTTAAGATACAGACTTCATACTGATGAAGAAAGAAGTTTTTACTCTTCCAAGACAGAGGATCTGGACTTTGAGTTCCCGTTTGGGTTTAAGGAGATGTTTGGTCTTGCGTACAGGACTGATTACGATCTGAAGAATCACATGGAAAAATCCGGAGAGGATTTACGCTACACCGATCCCAATACTGGAGAGAAGATTATACCCCATGTCATGGAGCCGACTTTTGGTTTGAACAGGGTGTTCTATGCCCTTCTGACAAATGGTTACACTGAAGATGGTGAACGCGTGGTTTTGAAACTGCACCCTGATATTGCCCCTTACAGAGTGGCGGTTTTTCCTTTGGTGAGGAATAAACCGGAGATAGTGGCTAAGGCCAAAGAAGTTTTTGATGGTTTGGTGAAGCAAGGTCTTTCTGTGGATTGGGATGACAGAGGAAATATCGGAAAAAGATACTTAAGCCAGGATGAGATTGGTACTCCTTATTGTGTAACTATCGACTATCAGACATTGGAGGATGACTCTGTGACTGTGCGTGATAGAGATACAACTAAACAAGATAGAGTAAAGATCACTGAGCTTTTTGAACATCTGAAATAGATAGCTCTGTAAGATATCTTACTTTTTTCCCTATATAAATACCGTTTCGGGTTTCTTTTGTCTTGACGATGGAAGTCAAATGGTGGATATTGGATTCAACCTGGTGAGAAATGGTGAAAATATGAAAATGTTTCTTGGGGAGTACCAACCAAATATTACCGAAGGTTCTCGCATTGCCCTGCCCAAGAAACTTCGAGACCAAATCAGAGGGGATGATGTCATCCTCTCTAGGGGTTTCGAAAAATGTATTTTCATCTACGACAAAGAAGACTGGGTGGCCGAATCAGCAAAACAAGTTTCAGACCCAATAACAGATGTAAGGACCAGGGACCTGAAAAGGTATATGTATGCCGGAGCATCGGAAGCGGCTTTGGATACGCAAGGAAGAGTGGTCCTTCCAACTAATCTGAAGGACTATGCCGGGATAGATAAAGAGCTTGCGGTTGTTGGGGCTGGGGATCATATAGAGGTTTGGGATCTGGAAGAGTGGCAAATGCGTCTGGAGAGGATTTCTGCCGAAATGGCAGGATAAGATGCAGTACCACGAGCCGGTCTTACTGGAAGAGACAATAGGATTTTTGAAAGTTGAGAAGGGGAAAAGGTACGTAGATTGTACCCTGGGTGACGGTGGCCACACTGTGGAGATACTCAAAAAGGGTGGAAAAGTCCTGGGGATAGATTCAGAGGAGGGTTCTTTGGAAAGGGCCATGAGAAGGATAGAGGACCTGGGGTTGAAGGATGGTTTTATCGGAGTCTTGGGTAATTTTAGGAACATTGAAAATTTAGCAGGCAATTGTGGCTTCACACAGGTTGACGGTATCTTATATGACCTGGGGTTCTCCTCAAGTCAATTAGAGACTGGGATTGGGCTAAGCTTTCAGACTGATGATCCGCTGGATATGAGACTTGATAAGTCTTTGGAGGTTACAGCAGCAGATCTACTGAACGCCCTGTCTGAACGGGAACTGGAAAAAATGTTTTTTGAGTATGGAAACGAAAGATACTCAAGGAGATTTGCAAAAGCCATAGTTGATTTTCGTAGCTTGAAGAGGCTGGAGACTACCAAGGAACTTGCAGAACTTTTGGTAGCAACTGCTCCTCCAGGTTATGAGAACGGCCGAATCCATCAGGCAACTAGGGTTTTTCAGGCCCTAAGGATTGCAGTTAACGATGAGTTTGGAAATCTGGAACACTCACTGCCTCGGGCCGCACGCATGTTACTGCCTGGCGGGCGAATGCTGGTAATAACCTTTCATTCGCTTGAGGACAAATTGGTCAAAGAATTTGGCCGAAGCGTGCGGCCTGGTGTGTGTCTTATAACTAAAAAGCCTGTAAGGCCAGACCAGGAGGAAGTTGACAGGAATGTTAGGTCCAGAAGCGCCAAGATGTATGTCTTTGAAAGAAATGCATGACTTTATTAACTAGACTAAGCCTTAACAAACTGATCATATGTAAGTCCACCTGCTTTGCCAGTGTTTTGGCATTCATCGTCAGTATTGTATTACAGGTGTATTTTTCCAACAGCTCTGCGATCAAGAGTAATGAGATGATTGCACTCAATGAGAAAAGAGTGTTATTGGAAGAAGAGATCTCTGTACTTGGACATGAAATAACTGCTATATCCTGCCTTTCGAATATTGAGCAACTGGCTCGAGAAAAAGGTTTTGTAGATATGGAAAGTGCCCTTCTTGTTGTGAAACCCGCTGCCGTCGCTATGGCGAGGTGATTCAATGCCTGGAACCCGTAGAAACTCACGTGTAGTATTTTCCAGGCCTGATGCACTCAAACTTTTCTTTGCGCTCCCCCTTATATTGGTGGTTTTTAGACTTTTTGTTATCCAAGTCTTGGATCATGAGGACTATAAAGTCATGGCCGCCGAACAGCATTGGATTGTTCAGGAAATTCCTCCCAAACGAGGGGATATATTAAGCAGAGATGGTTTTGTCCTTGCGGGCATTAAAACCAACTACATTCTGTTTGCCGAGCCCAATAAGGTAGAAAGAAAAGATTTGATGGCAAAGGATATGGCTAGAATATTGGCAAATTACGAACCAGAAGATAAAAGGGCAGAGCAGTATGATTTCTATTTTAACAAGATAACAGGTCTTTTGAACTCAGGCTTACAATGGGTGATAGTGGAGAAATCCATAGACCAATCCCAGAAGGAAGCCTTGGAGGAGGCGGGGATAGAAGGTATAGGGTTCGAAGAAGACCCGTTGAGGTATTACCCAGAAAAGACTCTCTGTTCTCATGTCCTTGGCTTCCTTGCCAGTAATGAGGGGGGTGATAAGCAGGGCTATTATGGTATCGAGGGGAAACTAAACGGCGACCTCAAAGGGAAAAGTGGAAGGGTAGTTCAGGAGAAGGATGCCCGAGGTGACCCCATATTGATAGGTGGGTTTGAGAAAGTACCCCCGATAAACGGCAGAAAAGCGGTTCTGACCATAGATAGAAGTGTCCAGTATCTTGTTGAGAGGAAACTGAAAGAAGGAGTAGAAAAATACAAAGCTGTCTCCGGAAGTGTGATAGTTATGGATCCTATGACATCGGAAGTCATAGCTATGGCCAATTACCCCACTTACAGTCCTGACAACTTTGGGTATGTACAGGAGGAAGAGGTGGATGGAAGCGAGACCGAGAAAATGGAAAGAAAGAACTTTTCTATTTCTGAGACCTATGAACCGGGATCTGTTCTAAAACCTCTTACCGTGGCCGCAGCTTTGGATATGGGTAGGCTAACCCTGGAATCTACCTTTAATGATGAGGGACCCGTCCAATATTCTGACTATGTTATAGATAACTGGGATGGAAAACATCACGGCGTTCAGAACATAATTCAACTTCTTCAGAAATCCAATAATATTGGTGCGGCTTGGGTGGGTCATCAGGTTGGTGCAAAGAAACTGTCGGAGTATTTGGTCAAATTTGGTTTGGGCAGCAATACTGGGATAGATCTTGAAGGTGAAGATACCGGGGTGATAAGAGACCCAAAGATCTGGACAGATATTGATCTGGCTACTATTTCCTTTGGTCAGGGTATATCAGCAACACCTCTTCAGGTTCTAAATGCTTTCAATGTTTTTGCTAACGGTGGGGAGTTGTATCAGCCCAAGATAGTCCACATGATAATTGATAATGGGGAAGAGATTGATATACCCAAAAGGAAGATAGGCAGAGTTATCTCTGAAGATACCGCGGACACCATGATGAGTGCTTTGGTTGAGGCAGTCTCAGGAGGTGAGTCCAAGTATTACAACATAACGACTTACAAGATAGCCGGAAAGACAGGGACTGCGCAGGTGCCATCACCAGATGGAAAATATGATCAAAACAAGACAAATGCAACATTCTTGGGAATAATGGCCACTACAAAAAAGTTCTCAATGATAGTGAAACTGAATGAGCCTACCACCAGCACGTTTGCCTCTGAGACTGCGGTTCCGCTATGGATGGATATGGCCAAAGATCTCATCAACTATTACGGTATAGCTCCCGATACTGTCCAGTCAGACTAGAGCCCCAACTCTTTCCTTTTTTGTCCTTTTACATGATTATTGTCTGTGTCAAAAATTTCAGATGGTAAATTTGGGGAGAGGGCGGCATGCATATACCTAAGTACTAAAGGGTATGAGGTTTTGGAAAGGAATTGGCATTGTCGCTATGGTGAGATAGATATTGTTGCCAGGAAGAATAATAGGCTGGTTTTTGTGGAAGTGAAGATGAGATCCCAATCAGATGTGATGGAATTCCAGGATCTTGTAGGTGCCTCGAAACTGGGAAAGCTCAGATCAAGCATAGATATGTATCTGTATTCTAAGCAACTTTGTACTGCGGAGTGGAGGCTTGATGGTGTTTACGTGATCAGAGATCCAGAGAAGCTTCACTTTCGCCACTTTCAGGGACTTCTTGAAGACTAGGGTCCTGGTAGGTTCTGTCTAGTTTAGCCTTTATATCACTATGTAGATTGGCAAACCCTGGTTCTTTGGCAATGAATACCCAAGCACTGTAAGGGCTATCAGGATACATCCCGGGGTGATATATGTATCTGTCATCAACTACAAAAGATTCAATGTCGTATAGATCCTTATCTTTGTAGAAATCCCAGAGGTAGTAAGCATCGTCCAGTTTTAGGGTTGTCTCCATTTTGAGTGGAGTAGTAACGGCGCCATAAAACTTCTCCACGTCCATAGGCCAGAATATACTCTCAGGCTGTTTTATCGCCTCCAGCATTCCCTTAAGGATGAGATGCTGCCTCTTTGCTCTCATAAGGTCGCTTCCTTCCCCATTGTTGCCATGCCTTGACCTGGCGAAAGTTAGCGCTCTTTCTCCATTCATTTTCTCAGCTCCTTGGGTAAAGGTAGCTATGACAACACCGGTATCGGTATTGTTTGGGAAGGTAGTGTCTGTAAAGGTTGTTTGAATGTCTACCGGAATTCCGCCAAAGGAATCTACCAGCCATTTGAAATCCTCAAAATCCGCTTTGATATATCCATGTATCTCCAGTCCTGTGATCTGTGCAAAAGCGTCTTGTAATGTTTCCCATCCGTACACGGAATATAAGGCGTTTATTTTGTTGCCATTTACCCAAAGATCTCTGGGGACCG
>JBAZBO010000049.1:0-7095 GCA_041671425.1 Patescibacteria group bacterium
TGGTCAGAAGACTACATCCAAAAATCCCAGATCTACGGTTGGAACTATTACTGAAGTCTATGACTTTTTAAGACTTCTTTATTCTAGGGTTGGCCACCCCCACTGCCCAGAGTGTGGTAGGGAGATTGCCAGACAAAGTACTGATCAAATAGTAAGTACTATCTGGAATCTGGTAGAGAAAGAGCCCGAATTCAAAACTGCAAGAGGTGTGAGGCTTATGGTTCTTTCACCTGTGGTAAGGGGAAGAAAGGGGGAATATTCATCTTTATTCCAAAATTTAAAAAGGCAGGGTTTTGTAAGGGCTAGGATAGATGGAGTAATAAGAGGCCTCGATGATAAGTTCGAGCTTATTAAGACCAACAGCCACGATATCGAAGTAATAGTAAGCAGGGAGATAGTAAGCAAGAAGGTGTTGGAAGATGTGAAAAAGAGAAAAGACTTTGAGAGTAATCTCACACAGTCCGTAGAAGCTGCTTTGAGGTTGAGTAACGGTAATGCCGTTGTAACGATTGTAAAAGACAAAGCATTTGATTTTACTGAAACCCCCAAGGACTTTGAGGATCATCTATTCTCAGAGAATTTTGCCTGTCCGGTATGTAACATTTCCCTTCCTGATCTTGAACCCAGGTCCTTTTCATTCAACTCCCCACATGGGGCGTGTCCGGCCTGTGATGGCTTGGGCAGCCAGCTGAATGTTGATGAAACGACCGTTATGAACCCAACACTTTCGATCTCCGAAGGTGGAGTTTTTCCGTGGTCCAGACTTTTTGATCATTACAGTTGGACATCTAGAGTGATCAAGGCTGTTTCAGAGGACTATGGTTTCTCTCTTGATACCCCTATCAAGGACTTGTCGAAAGAAGCCTTTGACATCATCATGCATGGCGCCCCTAAGGATAAGAAGTTCAAAGTGGGTTTTAGGAAGGACGGTCAGGATAGATTTTTCTGGTCAGGTTTTGAAGGAGTGGTTCCAAACCTTATAAGACGCCACAGAGAGACTAAGTCTGATTTCATAAAAGGCGAGATCGAAAGATATATGGTCAATGAACCATGCCCAGTGTGCAATAGCTCCAGGCTCAAAAAAGAGATCCTCTCGGTTGTGATAGACGAAAAAAACATTTGGGAGGTGACACAGCTTTCCATAGGTGACCTGAAGGACTGGTGTGACCATTTGAAAAAGGTTTTTTCCCAGCGTGAGAACACTATAGCGGAGGTGATACTCAAAGAGATCAACTACCGTTTGGTATTTTTGCTGGATGTTGGTTTGGGATACCTGACTTTAAGCAGAGCCTCGTCTCAACTCTCTGGTGGTGAAGCTCAGAGGATCAGATTGGCTTCCCAGATCGGGTCTGGCCTGTCTGGTGTGCTGTACGTCTTGGATGAGCCTTCAATAGGTTTGCATCAGAAAGATCAGAGAAAGCTGATCATGACCTTGAAGCATCTCAGAGATCTGGGTAATACGGTACTGGTGGTTGAACATGATAAGGACACAATGTTGGAGAGTGACTATATCTTTGATTTTGGTCCTGGAGCAGGCGAGCGGGGTGGTGAGGTAGTGGCTGAAGGAACCCCCCAAGAGATCATGAAGAACAAAGCCTCCCTGACTGGAAAATATCTTAGTGGTGAGAAGGTGGTGGGCAATGTGGAGCTGGCCAATGTCTCAGCTAAACAGGGTTCTGACCATTATTTGGAGTTGAAAGGCGCCTCAGGCAGGAATTTGAAAAACATTGATATGAAAATACCCCTGGGTGATTTTGTGTGCGTTACAGGCGTTTCCGGATCTGGGAAATCATCTTTGGTTATGGACACTTTGCACAGAGTTTTAAGGCAGGAGTTTGGCCTAAAGAATGAGGAAAGACCATTACCATATGAGTCTATGTCCGGGGTGGAGCATGTCAAGAATGTTATAGCCATAGACCAATCCCCCATAGGTAGAACGCCCAAATCCAATCCAGCTACTTATACGAAGGCCTTTGATCATATCAGGGAACTTTTTGCTATGACTCAGGATGCGAGGATAAGAGGTTATAAAGCGGGTAGGTTTAGTTTCAACGTAAAGGGTGGCAGGTGTGAGGCCTGCGGTGGTGAGGGCCAGATTAAGATCGAAATGCAGTTCATGCCTGATGTGTATGTGAACTGCGAGGTTTGTGAGGGCAAAAGGTACAACAAAGAAGCTTTGGAAATACTTTACAAGGGCAAGAATATTGCAGATGTTTTGGATATGACAGTAGAAGATGCGCTGGAGTTTTTTGATAGCATCCCACCTATCCAGAGAAAGCTCCAAACACTAAATGATGTAGGTCTTGGTTATATAAGGTTGGGTCAGCCAGCTCCTACTCTTTCTGGTGGTGAGGCTCAAAGGGTAAAACTAGCTCTGGAACTGTCCAAGATGACCAGTGGCGGTACATTCTATATTTTGGACGAGCCTACCACGGGGTTACATTTTGCGGACTTGGAGAGGTTGATAGCCATAATCAAGAGACTTTCTGCCAAAGGGAATACTGTTGTGGTTATTGAGCATAACCTTGATGTTATAGCCAACGCTGACTGGGTTATAGATATGGGCCCTGAAGGTGGCGAAGAAGGTGGGAAGGTTATTTTCTCTGGGCCTTTGACTTCTTTATTAGAAAATAAAGAGTCGTACACAGCCCAGTCGCTAAGAGAGCTCCACCAATAGTGTAAATTTTGATATTAGACAGTTTCTCATCTTCTATCTTGGTGGGTAGAGTTCTTTGCACTCCGTTAAAATCTTGGTAAACAGGCTTTTCTCCTGGTCGCAAAGTCACTGAGGTTTTTTCCATGGGGAATAAGGTTCTCCCTGTTTCGTTGAAGTCGTATATTACGTAACCGCTTTTGTTCATTGCCACGTAAGAGATCTTTTTGGTGACTTTGTTGATCAGATTGCTCACAATGTCGGTCTTTCTAAATAAGGTGACGAATTCTTTGGAGGTTAGTTCCTGCTGAGCAAAATCCACTTCCACTTGCTTTTCATCAGCGTCTAGTTTGTAGGATCCTGCTGGATAGGGATATTCTGAGTCCAACCCCTTGATAGCAAAGACAAAATGATTGGTGTCCAGTTTTGTAAAATAATCTGTTTTAGATGTAGTGCCCCATGTAGGATCTATCATCACCCAGCCAAGCTCTGGATCATAGAATTGTGGCCAGGAATGTAAGGTATCAGCCAGCTTCCAATCTACTGATAAGGGGCTGTTCGTATCTGGGGCGTAACCGTTCAACTCCCTGGCCGGTATGCCGGTAGCTCTGGCTATAGCTATGAATAGGTCGGTAAATTCCATGCAGGCCAATTTACCTTTCTTTTCTGCTGCCCATAATGCGCCTTTTCTGTCTATATAATCTTCATTGACTATCTCGAAGTTATACTCATAGTTCTGGGTTATATAGTCGTATATTTTCTGGGCATTTTGAGCCACTGTCTTTTCAGGTTCAAAAAGATCATCCGCAATGCTTTTGATGACCTCTGAACTTGTATCCCAATAAGGCTTTTCCTGTGTGTAATCCCGGATCAAGTTCTTGGGTAGTTCATGCATCTTGCCGCCATTTGCCGGCACTATCTGTTTACCCGATATTTTTGCTCCCCCCAGGGCTTGAATATCAAGATCCTCTCCTCCTGAGAGTCTGTACTTAGCCATTAGGTTTCCATCTGCATCTAGATACATCTTCTTGGGATAGGGGATTATATTCTCGATAAGGACTTGCTGAAAGCCAGCAATATCAGGGGGTAATGCTATTTCCTGGAACACCGGAAGCCACGAATCATTCTTCAGGTGGTACTTAAGTCTAAAGTTCACTGTCTGATAAACACCAAAAGAGGCCGATATACCACCATCTTTTATGGACTCCTTGTCAAAGAAGTAGGTGTTGTACTCCCCTTGATCAGTCTTTCTTGTGGGTATGGGGGAGATAAATATCTCTGGTCCGAAGCTTTTGGGTATGAATATCTGGGTAGTGTAGTCCTTTATGTTATCTAGTCCCGATATTTGGGGCAAGTTTAGGTTCCATATGCCTCCAAGTTTGCTGGCAATGCTTTTTGTTTTATAGCTTAGTTCTATTTTGTTTTCTCTCCCTTTCCCAATGACCTGTTCTTTGAGATTAAGTTTTATGGTGATGACCCCATTCTCATCTTTTCTGGTCACCTCTATCTCACCTTTTCCGTCCCTGGCTTTGACATCATAGATATCCATTTGGTTGATAGAGTGAGAGTAGGTTGTGGCAAGTACGTCTTCTTTGTTGTTGATAATAGTAATGTTTTGCTCCACGGTGGTCACTCCATCTTCGCTTACGTGGTAGGAAACTTCGTACGAGGTATCAAACTGTTCGTCAGCGAAAGTCCTTTGAGTGAAGAGCGCTAGAACAGCAACTATAAGAATTGTTTTTATAAGCCTCATGATATATGAATGTTACCTTTTTTGGTTGTCAGTCTCAAATTGAGGGTATAATGCCGGCGATGAGAGTTTGTTATGTTTGTTCTTTTAAAGAGGATTCGGGTGGAGGGGTGTCTCAGGTGGTTTCCAATCTGTCACAGTACTTTGCAAGTGGGCATGATGTATTGGTAGTAGAACCTGGTGATAGTACCAGATACTATTTTGATAAAGGCAAAAATATCCATTTTCTAGAGGTAGCCAGTGTTGGTAAGGGTTTGTTGTACATCCCCAGGTTTCGTTTGGTAGATGTTATGAGGATCCATAAGCACCTGAGATCTTTCTCCCCGCAAATAATACATCTACATGATGAGGGACCCATACCAATGCTACTACTATCATTCGTAAACCACTTGTCCTTCAGATCAATACTATCTTTTCATATGAGTCCGACAAGGAAGGTACCAGTTATGGATGATTTGTTGACCAAACTCGCCTTTGCTTTTTCCAGGCAAAACAATATTTGCTTATCAAAAGTATTTGGTCAAATGGTTGATATCTTCTGTGCGCCAGCAAAGTGCATGGAGAGCTCCATATGTGAAATAAACTCGGAAAAGAAAATAGTGTTTATTAATAATCAGATAGATTTGCTCGAATTTTCTGGCAACAAAGATATTGATAAATTCTCGCTAATATCTGTTGGACATATAGTCCCTGATAAAGGCTGTGATTACCTTATTGAGGTGATGAGATATTTACCGCAAAAATACAGGCTAGCCTTGGTAGGGGAGACACCCAATCCCAGATATCTTCAGAAATTGGAAAATAAAATCAAAGAATATGGATTAAATAACGTTGAATTTTTGGGGAAAGTGCCACATGCTGAGATTTCCGGGATTTTGTCAAAATCCCATCTGTTCGTTTCCGCCTCCCTTTTGGAAGTGCAAAGTTTAGCTGTTCTGGAGGCGCTGGCCAGTGGCACACCCGTAGTTTCCCTGTCCAACTCTACTACCGATGAGTTCATAGACGAGACTGTGGGCCGAAATTTCCCACGAGAGACTCCCCCATTGGACTTTGCCAGAAAAGTGGAGGAGCTGTGTGAGCTTGATGACAAGAGATACAACTTACTATCCGAAAACGCCAGGAGTAAGGTTTCCCACCTAAGTCTTGAGGCAGTCGGATCAAAAACCCTCAAAGTATATGAAGAGCTAGTTTCTCAAGGAAAGCGCAAAAGAAAATTCACTTTATCTGTGATGTACATTGTCTTGGCAGTGGCGTTTGCTAAATCTGTCAGAATTCTGTACTTTCTAGAAAGGGGATTTCAAAAATATGAATCAAGAAGTACTAGAAAAAGTTAAGAAACTTCCTCAAGGTCCTGGAATCTACAAGTTCAAGGACTCATCCGAAGAAGTGATATACGTTGGTAAGGCAAAGAACCTTAGGTCCAGAGTAGGTTCCTATTTCCACGCTAATCTTGACCCTACCGGCAAAACCGCAGCCCTGGTGGCAAAGATAGCCAATGTTGAGTATGTAGAAGTGTTCTCGGAGATAGAAGCCCTGATCCTTGAAGCAGAATTTATTAAAAAGTACTATCCCAAGTACAACATCATCATGAAAGATGATAAGTCTTACATCTATGTTGTTATCCGAAATGAGAAGTTAATCGTTGAGGGTAAGAAAACTCTTCTGCCTGTTTTGCTTACTGCGCGGGAATCAGATCTACAGAAGTCTGATAAAGTCTTTGGACCTTTTCCTAGCTCTTACACCACAAAGTATATTGTCCGGACCATTAGGAAATTCTTGCCGTATAGAGATTGCTCGCTTTCGAAGTTTATAAGATATCATAAGTTGAACAAACCCTGCCTGTATGGACATATCGGTTTGTGCCAAGCTCCTTGTGTAGATCTTGATACTGCCGAATCATACCGAAAAGATATTAAAAGAATTGAAAGATTTCTTGGTGGGAAAGCAGATCTGATGCTGAGAGATCTGAATAGGCAGATGAAGCAGGCATCCGATAAGAAAGACTATGAATCCGCCGCGAAATTTAGGGATCTTCTTCAGAAGTTTGATTATGTGAGAAGCAGTTTCAGGCCTGCCAGTGATTATGTGGAGAACCCATATCTTGTGGAAGATATAGCCCAGGGCGCTATTGAGGCTTTAGCTGGTGCTATCAGTATCCTGAACACTGCCCCAAGAAGGATAGAGTGTTATGACATTTCAAACATCTCAGGTAAAGAGGCCACTGGTTCTATGGTGGTAGCCACTGAGGGTAGGTTGGACAAAAGCCAGTACAGGAAGTTTAGGATCAAGCAGAAAGACACACCAGATGACTTTGGGATGATGCGGGAGGTTTTGGAAAGAAGGATGAGACGGGAAGTAGGTGGGGGTGATGATACCAAGAATTGGGGTACACCCGATTTAATAGTCTTGGATGGTGGTAGGGGACAGGTATCTGTGATATTGGAACTTTTCAAAGAAATAGGAGTAAGTGTTCCGGTGGTTGGTTTGGCAAAGAGATTTGAAAATGTGGTATTTAGAAATAAAGAGGGTGTCTTTGAGGAGCTTAGTCTAGCTAGGGATAGTGAAGGATTGAAACTTCTGATCAGGCTTCGTGACGAAGCTCACCGCTTCGCCCAGGCGTACCATCACAGGCTTAGGAAAATATTATAGTAAGTAGTGACAATTAACACGACATACTTCAAACTTGCTACAA
>JBAZBO010000050.1:0-4867 GCA_041671425.1 Patescibacteria group bacterium
GAGACAGCAGGATACCTCCAACCAACGCTGCGCAGCTGGAAATTCCGGCGGCGACACCAAAAACAAAGTAGGACCACGGTCCAGATTGGGAATTTAGTGAGAGTTTAAGAAAGACGTCTGAAGAACCCAAGAAATAGAATAGTAAGATAAATAGTCCCAAGACACCAAGAACCTTATAAACATCCTTTTTGCTAAGTGGTTTGTCCTTGGTTTTTTGCTCCAGGAAAAAGTAACCAGACTTCTTAAAAAGCTTATTGAGAAGGTCAATAGAGGGGACCTTGTCTGGTGATACGGCACTAATATCAACTTGGGATTTGGCCAGGGAAACTTTCACACCGGAGACACCGTCAAGCTTTGAGATGTCCTGCTTGATGAGCATCTCACAGGTAGCACAGTGCATACCTTTTATATAGTAAGTTTTTACGAATGGCATATTTTACTTGTAATCGAAAATCTCCAGAAGTTCCTTTGCAATCTTATCCGTATTCCCTTCCTTGGCCTGTTCTACAACACAGTGCCTGATGTGATCTTTCATGATCAAGGCATCAAGTTTTTTCAAAGCCTTCTGGACTGCAAGTGACTGGTGAGCAATATCAATACAATACCTATCTTCTTCGATCATCTTCTCAATGGCATTTACATGCCCTTTGATGATCCTTACCCTATGTAGCATAATACAACACCTATTTAGAAACGCAAGAGGGAGTTACCAAGTTACTATGGCTTTTTGACCCGTCGTATGTCTGCCTGTACGTAATCCAATATACAAATAGATGCCAAGGGGGTCACCCAGGTAAAATACTGCGGGAAAATGATCGGATTGAATGTGGCAAAAACCAACACTGATAAGAACAGGTACATGGATATGGGAATCCTCTTCAATACTAATAGTAAAAAACACAGTAAGGATGAAATAAGGAGTGGAAGTCTTGGCAACAACTGCTGATAAAGAGTTCCTGTATTAAAAGAAGGATTATATGTCGTTAGTAACTTGTTGTATCCAAAAGTTATCTCTGAATCCAGCGGAGTGCGAGTCAAACTAAATAGCATGGAGTTTATAAAACTGGCTGGGTTATCAAAGAATAGTGAGGCGGAGGGTATGAATATCGTCAAGAATAACAGGAGTACATTAATCCCAAATTTCTTGTAGGAATCCTGCTTATGAATGAGCGGCATAAGATACATGGGAGCAATGAAAACTCCGATATGTTTTATGCCTAAGGACAAGCCATACAAAATGTAAGAGAGCCATCGAAATTTGGACTTTCTAAAAAAGAAATAAGACAAAAGCAATAAGGCTATAGCAGGAAGATCCTGTTTTAAATTTAAGAACGAATTTAAACTCCATACGTTGAATAAGAAAAAGAGCGAGGCGCAATAACCGTACAATTTCTTATTTGCTTCCCTAAATAGCAAATAGATCATTACCCCACCCACCACATGAGACCAAAAAACTATTACTCTGAAATTTTCCAAGAATTCTTCGAACCCATTGCCGGACATTTGCCGGATATATGAAAGCGTATAAAAATATAACGGCAGTTGAGTAGCGTATTTATCATTTTCGATCATATTCCCTTCTAAGATCCGGTTATAAGGGTTTCCACCTTTTTGTAGCTCCTTGGCAGCTTCGTATTCAAAGTAGATATCATTCTGCCCAGAATAGTATTCGGGTCCTTTTTCCATGCTGTAGTCCACAATATGAAGAATACGGATAGTTATCAGGAGAAGTATAAGTTCTAAAATGAACGTTCTGTTCTTCTTTATGAAATTCATGAGCTCTTATTCTATCACTACAATACATCATCGGCGGTTATATGTCCCAAAGACCAGAACAACAAGTCTCCTACTCAAGGAATCCTTATCAGCTATAATGGACGGGTGAAGAAACGGCTAAATATATTGTTATTTTTAGTAGTATCTTTGACTTCCGCGCTCCTTCTGTTCTATAGGCTGGGAAAAGATACTGTTACCACAGATGATACTCACTTCAAGAACTGGTCTTATGTCTACATGAAAGAGTTTGAAGCCGGCAATTATGATGCGCTGTATGTTACTGTCCAGCCGGGTGTCCTTACCATAAATACCAATATCATTGGCTTCAAAGCATATTATTTTCTAAGAGACCGCTTGGGATTTTTTGAGAACCAGACAGAAATGCAGCGCGACTTGACTCTACATACCTTCTCAAAGGTACCCAAAAGTATCGTAATACTTGTTTTGCTGTTAGTAGCTACACTTCTGGTAAAACGAGCATTCAATTTCAATGCCTCACTTGTATTTCTCACGCTTATGGGACTAGAACCCTTTGTACTGGGAAATTCCAGGGTTATCCAAACTGATATCATCCCAGCATATCTAGTCTTCATATCGGCTCTCCTTTACTACTTAAAAGGGGATGAGAAAAGCCTATACAGGTATGGCACGATCGGGTTCTTGCTTGGGCTTTCAAATATCGAAAAGGCTTCTAGCGTTATTGCATTACCTATCTTTTTACTTATCTTTGTAATGAATGAAAAAACGTTAAGAAGAAAGGTTTCGAGTGTACTTCTTTTCTTAGTAGTCTTCTTCTTTACCATGATAGCTTTCTTTCCCGCTTTTTGGGGTAACTTCTCTTTTACATTATGGAGGATATTTGTTGGCTCGTTCATACAGGGGGTTAAAGGATTGGATGCCGAGACTTTCACCTATGAGGTTACCCGACATATCAGACCGGGCTATTTCTATATAAGATTCCTATACAATCAATTAAGCGAATTTGTACTAGTGGGTCTCCTGATCTTCCTGGCGACCATATTTAAAACCAATAGAGCAAGCCGTGATACTTTTCTTCCAAAGCTTAAAAAGTATCTGCCTATGTTACTTATTCCCATTGTCTTTCTTATAATGTTCCAGTTGTCTAACAAAAAAGTAGAAAGATTCATGCTTTTCACATTCCCATTCATAATCCTATATGCATCTATCGGATATGAAAGACTAATCCGCAAAGCTGTCTGGCTTTACATACTTTTGGGATTTGTGTTAACACTAAGGCTGATACAGTTCACTCTCATATTTCCAGACTTTCTTATCTATAGAAACCCTCTAAGTATAGACAGGACTTACAATGCCAGGTACTTATCGTGGGGCATAGGATATTGGAAACTCTCAAACTATTTGCAATCAGAATATGGATCAGGAAGAACCATACACCTGGGAGATTATGAAAACCTCAAACTCTTCTATGATGGGGAGGTCAAAAACTTTGATGATTCCAGCTGTGATGACTCGTTTGATCTGGTTGTTCAGACAAATGAAATTCCAAGCAACACCTGCTTCTCAAATAAGTTGCTTTTCGATAAGGAGTTCAAGCCTTATAAGAATGTGGTGTTTTATATCTACGAGTCTGACAATACCAGCAACAACCCTATCTAGAGTATCAACCCTTTATATAGGCGAACTTTAGCAAATCTTGATTCTCTCTGTACCAATCCAAAGTCCTTTTCAGACCGTCGTTCATACCAACGTTAGGGTGATATTTGAACATCTTCTCTGCCTTCTTGATATCTGAAACCACAAAGTCCACAATCACTCTCTGCAAACCTGGCCTGTCATCACCCGGATCTCTGGTAACAGAAACTCCTGAGATCTGGCTTACCATATTGATCATATCCTGCAAAGAAGTGGATACCCCACTGGCCACATTCACTATTTGGAAATTGATCCTTTTAGAAAGACTTGCCTCTAGAAGGTCTACCACATCGTCTATATATACAAAGTCTCTTGTCTGGGAGACAAAGTCGTCTCTCATGACCAAGGGTATACCTTTGATTGCGCTAGCCACAGTCTGGTATATCAAGGTATGTGTGGGCATATTAGGGCCGTAAACGGAGAATATCCTGGGTATGACGCATGGCAGCTCATAGAGATGATTAAGGTATTTGAGTGCCATTTCCATAGCCACCTTGGAAGCCCCATGGGGCGAGATGGGGTCAGGTATCAATTTCCTTTCAGTTAAGACCTGCTTTTTGGTATTCCCATATACACTGAAGGTTGATGCGGCCACGAACTTCTTTGCGCCCATAGCGCGAGCCAGCTCATACATCTTTATAGTACCCAAGGTATTGACTTCAAAGAATTCTGAATATGGGTTGAAGTCCCTTGGTTCCCGGTAATAATTGTCTTTTGAGGCTAGGTGAACAAAGTAGTCGCACTTTCTTTCTTTTAGAATATTTGTCAGTTCATCGCTGACTATATCCAGTTTTATAAATTCGAACTTGTTAAAGACGCTCAGCTCTTTCAGTCTGAATTCCTTGACCTCTATGGGATTATCTTCTGTCAGGAAGTCCACGCCTATTACGTTGTATCCCTTGTTCAGAAGTCTTTTTGCCAAATGTGATCCGATGAAGCCTGCGGCACCGGTGATAACAACCTGCATGCTGTTATGCTATAGCAGATTTTGCTAGAATTCAAACAATGTCCTTTAGCCTGAACATTTCCCATTGAACAATTTACTAGAACAATAGCCTTTAACAGCGGGGACACCGTTAAGATTTTCAGAATGAAGACTATTTCCCATCCATAGAACTTTGTGTTTGAAGTTGTGTTAACCCCATAGTTGACAAATGCGGTATACCTGTATTACAATACTACTCGTTAGTTTAGCTATACCAGATTTGTATAGCGCACTTTTACAACTTGGAATCGAAAAAGTCCCCTTGAGACTGTTATTAAAGGGTTTCCAAGCCTCCAATTTGTCAAAAACAGCGCCTTTTCAGTGTTTTTGGCAGTTTGGAGGTTCTTGGA
Organism: Patescibacteria group bacterium; assembly: GCA_041671425.1. GTDB lineage: Bacteria > Patescibacteriota > WWE3 > UBA101185 > UBA10185 > JBAZBO01. The sequence goes on from JBAZBO010000050.1 coordinate 4,786, forward strand.
ATCACCTCAAATAGTAGATCGCAAGGAGAGAAAAATGAAAGCGTTCGTTGCAGGAACAAGGTTCTACGAGACTCGCCCCGAA
>JBAZBO010000050.1:4877-6966 GCA_041671425.1 Patescibacteria group bacterium
GAAAAAAGGGACGAAAGTCTCGCGAGACTCCAGGGATTCATCTCATCAATGATGTCCTCTGGAGCAACGCATGTGTACGTTGCGGTAAACACCGCCGAGGATCGTATTGGGACAATGGAGATGGCTTGGCCACAAAACGCAAGCGTCTTCGCTGTTAGCCCATGGGGTTTCTTTGTAAACCCCTTGAACAGCATCCTTATTTCCGCACGGGAGCTGCTGGCAACGCATAACTTGCTTCTTGCCAGTGCAGAAGTACGGACCAATGGGGAAGCTGTCAACGTGCTGAGCAATCTGCTCGAGAATAACGCAGAGACCCTTGTGGCCGGTGCCGCACTCGAAGGGCACAAGTTCGTACCAGGAGTCCATCAGAACGCATCGGGACGGGAAGTGCCTTGGAACACACTAGCTCTGTATAACCCCTACCCACTCTGGGTAACGGGGTTCCCTCTCTTGGGAGATGGACCGATGTCCGAACCCGAGAACAAGGGGGTGGAAGAGTTGATGACCGGAACGATCCTGCAAAGGATCTACCCTAACCTGAAACTCTTTCTTACACAGGTCCCCGGACAAACCTGGGATACCAGTAGTTTCGATGGAGGACGCCTCGCTTCACATGAGAAGAAGATGAACTCCAAGGATACTCGTCCTAGACGCCAGCTGGATTTCAGCAACCTGGGTACCGGTCCTACGGTAATCCACGTCTAGAAGACTCTGGTCAGCCGTCAGCTATCATCTATCGTTTTTTTGTTTCGTTCGATTCCAAGAACCCGCTCGTTTGTATCTAGGTCGGTCCTTCAGCAAGCCGCTGCCTAAATGCAGATGAGCCGCTGTGGGGACAATGTGATGTTTAGCAGTAATGCTTTACAACTATTGTCCCCGCGGCACTCAACTTTTTTAAAATGTTTGTGATTTTGAAAATGGGAGTAAGCAGGTCGTCCTTTTTCAGCAAGCCGCCGCCTACCCCCAATAGATATTATATTCTAAAACCAATCCTTTAGACCTATCTAGCCACACCCACACCCTCTTCATTAATACACTCTGGTACTAGATATGTAGAAAACTCGGGATACTCATCAAAAGAAGTACACATGATGGCACCATTGCCATCTGCCAAGATCTTAATCTCATCGTTATCTTTTACAGCAAATACATACCCCCCACCAACATCTGCCGTGATGGGAACCACAGAAGCCGAGATATATTTACCAAGGTGCTTTTTGATAACTACTTTCATATTATTCAAACTAAGACCTTTATCAATTAGTGCTTGTCTTATCTTAGCCTCATCCCCAGAAATATCACATTCCCCTCTTGAGTATAACCACTCTTCGCATGAATAATCCCCAAGTACACACAACCCGAACTGGCTACCATCAGATTCGCTTACTATCTGGAGTTCGCCACCATTGTCTTCACAATACACAGAGGCTGGATTGGCCATACCGGTAGTGGTAGTAGTTTGTTCGGGGGCGGCAGCTTTTTCCTCCACAACCTCTACAGGATTTTTCCTAAAGATCAAAACCGCAACTACAAGAGCAGCGAACATTATTGGTAGTACAAGACGAAGTTTTTTCATACCTAGATTTTACTCCAAAATGCAAAACCTCACTTGATGATATATGGCACATAAAGTAACATTGAAGTCAGCATGAAAAGACCGCACAAAAGCAATATAACCGGAAGTAAAGCTTTTCTTTTTACAGGCTTGTTACTGATAGCAGGTTTTGCCATTGTTCAAATAGTCTTTGCCGCTACACCAAACCCCGGCCACACCTTCTCCTCCGTAAGCGGGGGTGTTACTCAGGGAGACCTGCTTTATGGTTCCGCGACTGACACTCTATCAGCACTGGCAAAGAACACCACTGCAACCAGATATATTTCTAACACCGGAACAGATAACAACCCTGCGTGGGCACAGGTGGACCTATCAACTGGAGTTACAGGCACACTTCCTGTGGGAAATTTGAACGCTGGTATCAGTGCTAGTTCCTCAACCTTCTGGCGTGGAGATGGAACCTGGCAAAAGCCCATGGGAGCAATAATCGGAGGGGGAAGCTCTACTTCTCTAACTGCTTCAGCAGTATGTAAC
>JBAZBO010000051.1:0-6868 GCA_041671425.1 Patescibacteria group bacterium
TATCAAGTGACATATCAGTGTTGTGCTCATTGGTCATAAGAAGGTGATCAAAACCAAGGTCATGCAAGTTTTGACACTCTAGTTGCGCTTTCTTGCTGTAGTTGAAGAAAACCCCAGATAGATCTTTTTGACTCATTTGGTTGAGGTACCAGTCAGAAACGCTGCTGATATCGTTATAACCCACTACACCTACGAGGTTTTGTGCTGCATAAGATGCCCCATTTTTTACCGATACAAAAATGTCTTTGTGCACGAACACAGAGGACAGTAGCCAAACAAACATCGAGGCACATAATGCAAATCTTGTATATTTCTCTATTTTCGAGAAGATCGCAAAAATCTGAATCAAAACTACAACAGCAAAAAAAACTTTCATGGAAACCAGGAACTGTAATCTTAGAAAATATTGAGCACAGATGAACACACCCAATAACAGTATGGGGATAACTCTATTATTAACCTTAAAGGCTTTATTTGTCTTAACCAAAAGGATTATCAAAAAGGGAAGAACCGCAACGAACAATCTAGGAATAGCGGCGGGCCACAACAGTATGAGTAATAGTTCTAGAGCTACGTAGAGGAGTAAAACAAGGTTCTGCCTAAGAAACGCAACAATATCTTTTCTTCCTGCATACAGATACGAAAATGCTGAGGTGAAACCAAACATGAAAAGTAAAGAAACCAAGTAGATGAAAACCATCTTAAGATCGTATGACCTTCCCGAGGTCTCGCCAAAGTAAGAGGAGGTCAGGGGGTTTCTATACAAAACCCAAGGCAATATAGTAATCAGGGTTGCGGCACTATAGATAATCGCATTCTTTATGTTTTTACCGTTACGGGAAAGTAGTAAAGCCAGACCTATTGAACCTGTCAGAATGTACCCCTCAAATCTAGTAAGGATAGCAAGACCAGATATAAAACCCAGTAGTACTAGCTGTTTAATAGAATGCTGACCTCTCCGTTTCAGAAACTCATACATGGCAATTATTGTGATAAGGGAGAAGGGCACATCAGCCATGATCCTTATAGACCAGTAAAAATAGATTGGATTTAGAGTAAGAAATAACAAAGCGATATCAACGTCTTTTTTATCCAGCAGGAGTCTGCACAGCTTTTTGAAGAACCAAAAAGTGGCTATGCTGACCAAAAACATCAATATTCTGCCCCAAAGTATCTGGTCAATGAAACCAGGTCTTATTGCCAGAATTAAAGAAAACAAAGGGGGACGTTTCTCATCAAGAGGATAGGTGAATCTTCTTATATACTCTGCAGCCCTAAGAATCCTATATGAGTCACCCCACTCCGCCACATTGATATTTATCAAAGCTAGATGGAGCACAACAAATACAATAAAAACCCAATGTTTCTTCAGAATATCAAGGACTTTGGAATTAATTGGTACCCTTAGGTAAGATCTCGTCATAAACTTTCTCAACCTTGTAGGCCCGCTCCTCCCAAGAATACTCGGAAACTACCTTTGACCTATCAACCTCTGGGGGATTTTCTACAATTTCGCGGATCTTTTGCGCAATATAGGTGGGCTCTGTATTCTCAAGGTAAACTATTCCTCTTATATCCTCAGATAGTTTAAACCCGGAAACCAAAGCCGGTATCCCACATGAAAGGCTTTGCATCAAAACTTTTGGCAGGCCCTCAAACTGGGAAGGTAGGACAAATATATCCGCCGCTTGGAAAGCTATTGGCGTATGAGGATAGGGGGTATATCCCACCTGCACCACTCTATTAACAAGCTTAAGCTCCTTTATCCTATTGTTTATTTTTTCAAGATAGGCAGGGTTTCCCGAACCCACAAGCAGAAGCTTGTATTGGATTGGCAGGTAATTTAGAGCTTCCACTAGAAGATGTATCCCTTTTCTTTCAACCATTATGCCGTGATTGACCACAACCTTATCTATGGGATCCAGACCCAATTCATGTCTAGTTTTGTCTTTCTCTTCCACGCCAACACTTTTGAAGATGTCCGTATTCACACCTGATTCCACAACACTACATTTCTTCGGATCGGCACCATAGTACTTCACGGCATCGTCAAGGGTATCCTGACTCACAAATATACAATGCTCAGCTACCCGCACTGACCATTTATCTGAAAGCCTCGCCAAAGGCCATGAGAGATATTTAGAAACCGGGTTTATTTTAGACCCTTTTTTAAGGGCCGCCTGTTTCCTACCTTCTACCGTATTGTGGAAATGCACTACAAGAGGGGTTTTTAACTCTTTAGCATTAGGAAAGTATTTCTTAAGCAATAACCTGTATAGATAAATCCAAATAGCAAAATGGCCGTGCGAATGTACAAGGTCAACTGCATTCTTCCTCCTCCAGGACAGGTAGTAGAAAAACATCCATATCGAGATTGTGATATTGAGAGTCCCCGGAAACGGCTCCCTATAGAACGGAACTAAAGTAACATTTTCAAGCTCTTCTATCTTCCCAGCGTTTGGCCACCTTCCACAAAAGATGAAGAACTTGTGACCCATCTTGGCTTGGGCAGCCGTAAGCTCATATGGGTGGGGGGCAAGGCCATCCCATGGAGGGGGCCAATCATAGATAATCCTTAATATCTTCATTGCGTTATGACCTCCATGAATATATTCTCGTATTTTGCAGCCATATTTTCCACAGTGAACTCCTTATGGGCCCTATCTATTGAGGCTTGCGACATCTGGAACCTTAAGTCTGCACTCTCGATCAGTTCGTTCAGTCTGGCTTTGAAACCCCCCACATCATCCTCTTTAAGAAGAAAACCATTTACACCATCCTCAACGGCATCACCAACCCCACCCATATCAAAAGCCACAATGGGAAGACCGGAAAACATAGCTTCGACTAGTACCATAGGTAACCCTTCCATCCTTAATGTGGGAAACACAAAGATATCTGAACGCAAAAGGCTCCCAGCAACCTGGTCGGGAGGGATCTGACCATGCAGAACCACCTTCTGGGATATACCCAACCCCTCAGCTTCTCTTCTCATTGCATCCATATCATCACCATTTCCTACAACATCAAGGATGCAATTCAGATCCTTTATCATCTCAACCAAAAGAATTACACCTTTGGATCTGATCACACGACCCAGATATATAAGATGAACCTTGCCATATTTGCCAGGCCTTTGACTAAACATAGATGGATCTATGCCGTTGTGGACTACCTCAACCTTATTCTCATCCACAAAGGTTTCTTCTAACAAAGCTTTTTTCACAGCATTAGAGACAGCTATTACCTTGTTGGAACCATGGATAAAATCCCTTTGCCTGCCAAAAAACACGCGCATAGAGAATATTAGGTCAGGGGCAGATCTTAGAGCATCTTTAAAGGAAGTGATATTTTTGAACTTAGTCTTCAACTCGCCAAGTATGGTGCCGTGGGAAACAGAAACCACCTTGATCTCCAACTCCTGTTTCCTTCTAATCACACCCAAACCTGCGGAGCTTTGACTTAGAACCAGGTCAAACTTTTCTTTTTCGTGTAGTTCCTTGAATTTCTCATATGACCTGTTGACCCAGTTATTTTTGTTATTGAAAAGGCCCAACCTGTAAACTGAGGGAATAAAGATATAGGAAACACCATTCTCATCTTTTGAGGGTACGTCTAGCTCTCTTTTAGGTGAAAATACTGTGATTCTATGTCCTCTTTTGGCGAGCCCCTCACAAAGAGTCTTGTTCTGGGTCTCCAAACCCCCATAACCATGGTGGTAGGTAGTGGATTTTACGAAAACCGCTATATTCACTGTGCTATTCTAGCATTCTAGGGGGCTTACTTGAAAAAGAGCTTTTGCAGCTCCGAGGTATTCCTATTCAGATCAAACATCTCCCTGGCTTTTTGGTGAGCGTTCTCACCTAAAGTTTTCCTCAATTCTTTATCAGATATCAACCTTTCCAACGCATTGGCCAGATCCTCTGAATCAGCCTGTTTGACCAAAAGCCCTGTTTTTTCATGTTCTATAAGATCGGTTATACTGCCCGCATCAGTCGTTACCACCGGAATCTTACAAAGCGAGGCCTCTATCACAACATTAGGTACCCCATCTGCATCCCCTGCTCCAGTATTTATGCTTGGGAGAGCAAAAATGTCTGTGATCTTGTACTGCTCTACTATTTCATTCCATGAAAGCCCCTTACCATCACCATGCATAAAGACGGTATCTACAACACCAAGTTGTTTTATCTTACCCATAAGCTCTTCATACAAAGGACCGGGACCCGCGATATGCACCTCATGCTCAATTCCCCTGTCCTTAAGGATCTTTGAGGCTTCTATGATATACACCAAGCCCTTTTTCTCAACTAATCTGGAAACAACAAGGATATAAGGCTTACGGGTAGGATCAATGGTCTTACTATCAACAGGAAGCTTGGAGACATCCACACCGTGGTATTGCTGATAGACGTTCTGAGGATTCTTTAACCCAGACTGGTCGATACAGCTTCTCCAAGCAAACTTGTTGCAGATAGAAATAAACTTCGCAGTTTTTACTTTGGCGGGCACCAGGGTCCCATCTACCATCACATCTCTAGCATGAGCAGAAATGCTGTACGGAACATCCATAAGCGTGGCAGAAACCATCGCTATCGTGGAAGGCCATGACAAAAAGTGCGCATGAATATGGTCCGGTGAATATTCTCCAAACAACCTAGCATACCCAAAAGCCTTCAGAAAATAGGCCTTTCTGGCGAAGATGTTCATCTTATCTTTCCCATATATCAAGGCTAATGCTCTAACAACTCTACCCGGGTGAGAAAATGCAAAATGAAAGATTCCCATTAGGGCATCTATCACTCCAGGTGTACGGTAAACTACCCTTTCTGATAAGTTGCTGGAAAGGGCTCCCGTAGCCTTCTTCAGGGAAAACACAGTGATGTCAAGATCACCCAATGACACCAACTTCGAGATCTCCCTTTCTATGAAGGTCTCCGTCAGCCTCGGGAATTCCGGGACAAAGATCAATACCTTTTTCATCAGCTTAAAACAACGCTTGAAAGGTGCCCATTGGATTTCTTCGCACCATTAGTGGGTCTTCCCACCGCATAATACGTAAATCCTTTGGATTGAACCTCTTCCATATCAAGCAGATTTCTACCGTCAAAGATCAATGCGCCTTTCAGCATTTTCTTGGTCTTTGCTAGATCTAGCTCTCTGAATTGCTTCCACTCTGTCAAAAGGCATAGAGCATCAGCCCCATCCATTGCATCATACTCATCCTTTGCATAGTAGATCTTCTCATCCCCAAGGATATGCTTAGCATTTTCCGTGGCTTGATAATCAAATGCTCGTATATTGGCACCCAATCCCCTAAGTCTTTGGATCATCTTTATGGATATAGATTCCCTGGCGTCATCAGTGTTTTCTTTGAAAGCCAAACCCAGACAAGCTATAGTCTTACCGCATAGATTTTTGCCCAACTCCCTGGTTATGTTCCTTACAAAGTATTCTCTTTGGAGTTCGTTGACCTCCATAACACCCCTTAGGAGTTTGAAATCATAAGCCTGGTCAGTTGAAGTTCTGTACAGAGCGGCCACATCTTTTGGAAAGCAGCTCCCACCATATCCGATTCCTGGATAGAGGAAAGAGCGGCCGATCCTTTTATCCAAGCCCATTCCATGCCCTACAACAGCGACATCGGCCCCAGCCCTATTACAGATCTGAGCGATCTCATTTATGAAAGAAATCTTGGTGGCTAAGAAAGCATTGGATGCATATTTGATCATCTCAGCAGATCTTAAGTCACACTCTACCACCGGGGATTCTTTATGCGCATAGATCTTTTTAAGAATCTCAATAGCTTTTTGGGAGTTGGAACCTAGGATCGTCCTATCAGTGTGATTCATATCCTCAACTGAATATCCTTCTTTCAGAAATTCTGGATTTGAAGCCACATCAAATTCAACAGGTTTCTTAAGGTTTTCCTTGACTATCTGACCTACCCTCTCATTTGTACCTACAGGAACAGTACTCTTGGTAACAATGACCTTGTAATCTTCAAGGTTTTGGCCTATCGTCTTTGCCGCAGACCACACATAGGACAGGTCAGCAGCTCCAGTATCATCCTGTGGTGTCCCCACACAGATAAAGACCACTTCCGCACCTTTCATCCCAACACCCATCTCCGTGGTAAAGGAAAGCCTATTCTGCTTGATGTTCTTGGAAACTATCTCCTCAAGGCCGGGTTCATATATGGGCATTACCCCCGCAATTATTTGTTTTATCTTCTCAGCATCAATATCCACCCCTACAACTTCATTACCCCAGTCTGCAAAGACTGCGGCAGCAACTAAACCTACGTAACCTGTACCAATTACACAGATTTTCATTTTTTGTAAATACCTTTCAAATAATTAATTCTTACTTTTACAACGTCTTTTGCCATATTAATAGAATCAGAAAAAGGATTAAGCCGTGTTGTTCTGACATATGTCCAAACAATAGGCACCTGCTTTATTTTATAACCAAGCTTTCTGGCCAAAAACAACACTTCCACATCAAATGCCCCAAGATAGGCCTTTTTTATCTCCTTGGCTTCAGGACCATATATCTTAAGTCTTTCAAATATATCTTTGGCAGCAGAAGCCTTGAAGAGTTTAAAACCACACTGTGTATCTTTGATACCTGGAAGAGCCACAGCTTGGACTACAAGGTTGAAAACCCTTCCCATGACATGCCTGTAGAAAGGCTCCCCCACTCTTTTTGCACCCATACCCTCTCTAGAGGCAATAACCAGATCAAACTCATGCTCTTTTATCCAAACGGAGAATTTCTTTATCTCTGATATAGGTGCTGCAAGGTCCGCGTCTGCCAGATAGATATATTCCCCACTGGCCTCCATGACCCCTGTCCATAGCGAAGG
>JBAZBO010000052.1:0-6853 GCA_041671425.1 Patescibacteria group bacterium
AAAGCGTAGAAAGGTAACCTACAAGTATCTGGTTTTTTGCAATGAGAATGGATCTTTCTGGATGGATGAGCTCGGGGTAGTTGAAAAAAATATGCGAAAGCTTGTGGATAGCAACAGTACTCTTGCAGCTTCCGACACAGCCTTGAACAATACATATCTGTCTTGGATCTGATTCTATTATGTCCAGTTGGCCTATCTGGATTGTTTCAACGATATCTTCAAGAACACCACCGGTCCTTTTCTCTATCTTTCCTGAAATGATCTCGTTCTCATCAAGCTTAAGGTCATTATTATAGTATTTTATGAGCTGGCCCTTATCTATCTCGAAAGTTCTCTTGAGAGTGAGGTTTCTGGTTTCTACCCCATCTGGGGTGACATAGGTGACGTTTCTCTGGGGGTATCTGTATCTGTAGTACACCGAGGCGATCTTTGCCCTCCAATCCGTTATAACAGGCGCATCATCAGTGAATCCGAATTTACCAACATATATCTTCTGAAGTTCACCGTTCTCATTGTTTTCAAGATCAATTCTAGAAAAGTAAGGCTCCCTAAGGAGATTTTCGAACTCCTCAAGTCTCTTGAACTTGTCTGGGAGATTAAATGAGACATTTTTCTCATGCAACTGCTCCATGAACAATAAAACGTCCAGAGGGCTGGTCTCAGGGCTTTCTCTGTATGTTCTTAGGGCGTCAAGATTTTCTCCACCAAGCTTTTCTATATCTGAGACCAAACTATCCTTCGCATTCCCAAGTTTTGACTTAACATCACTAAGTTTAGTTTCCTCTTCTTTATAAATAGGATCCATCAAAATCCCTCCTTAGCTATCAGAACCACATATTCACCCTTTTCTACAATCTGGTCCTCAGTTCTAAGTATTTCCTCTATATCAGCCGTTCTTATGTCCTCAAACATCTTGGTCATATCCTTGGCCAGGCATACCTTCCTATTACCAAGCACATCATAGATCGTATGCAGAAGCGTCTTTACTCTATAAGGCGATTCATAGACCACAAGTGTTGCTTCCAATTTCCCATATGTTTCAAGAAGTTCCTTGATCTGATTTGCGCCCCTTGGCAAGAAACCTAAGAATGTAAATTTATCTGTAGGAAGTCCTGAAATGCTCAGTGCTGAAACTATTGCTGACGGACCGGGGATTGGTAATACTTTGTATCCCTTATCTATAACTGACGATACTAGTTTGAATCCGGGATCTGAGATCGTAGGTGTTCCACTATCAGAAACCAGGGCGACCTCTTTTCCACTGTCTAGTGTTTCATATATCCTTGGAAGTACTCGTTCATGATTCTGATCTCTGTAAGATATCTGGGGTTTTTGTATATTGTAATGTTTGAGGATCTTGTCAGTTTCTCTGGTATCTTCAGAAAGAATAAGATCAACGCAACTAAGTATTTCCACAGCCCTGAAGGTCATGTCTGAAAGGTTTCCGATAGGTGTTGCCACTACGTAGAGGGTCGACATAGCCGATACATGATACCACTTTTGGGTATTGTTTGCATTGGTGGGAACAGGGCAGACCAGACATCATAGTCTAGTAGGTCTGCCCCAACGATCATCTTTCAGGACCTGAGTACATTGGTGGTGGCGGTGTCGGTTTCAACGCGCAGTCTTCGACAAAGAGCACTCGACCATTCCAATCTATACAAGCCCTTCTTCTACAACTTCCCGATTCTTTAACATATACTCTTGCGCTGGGTGGAATGTCGACCTCCTCACCACCTGTTAGTTCGGTGTATGCTTTATGTGGACACTTCCTCCGGATTCTTATATGTGCGTAGTTGCCTGCCTGTACATTGCTCATGACTCCCCCTTCACGAACATGGTTGCTGAAACAGTTTCAGCTTCGACATTATAATGCTTATTAGTTCATCTTTCAATCTGGTATTATGTTCGCATGGAACTTAGGACCAGAGGAAAAGCTATATCTCTACCGGCATTCTTTCCGGATGCCACACATGGGTCTATAAAGGGTGTGGGTTCAGATGATCTAGCCAGCATTGGTGTAAAAACCATAGTAGTTAACACTTATCATCTAATGAAGGATAACAAAATAGATATCATAAGGGACGCTGGTGGTATTCACTCATTTATGGGCTTTAACGGCGCCGTTATTTCAGACTCCGGAGGTTTTCAAGTTATGTCGCTGATCCATGACAATCCAGCAAACGGAAAGATCACAGACGAAAAGATCGAGTTTAAGCTTGCTAATGAGCATAAAAAGCTTACTTTAACTCCAGAAACATGTATTCAAACTCAAATCTCGTTGGGCACTGACATAATAATGTGCCTTGATGACTGTACAAATCCTGAAGCGCCTCTTGAAGATCAGAAGCTTTCTGTTGAAAGAACTATCAAATGGGCAAAAAGATGTAAGGATGAATATAATCTCCTAACAGAAGGCGTGGTTGAAAAACCACTGATCTTTGGCATTATCCAAGGTGGAAACAATAAAGAACTGAGGAAGAAGTGTGCAAAAGGACTAATCAAGATTGGGTTTGATGGTTACGCGTACGGGGGCTGGCCAGTAGATGGCAACAGGGAGTTCCTGTCTGAGATTGTAAAGTATTCTGCTGGCCTAATGCCGGATAACCTCCCAAAATATGCCATGGGAGTGGGTAAACCCGAGAATATCACTGAATGCATTGAATATGGATATAACATGTTTGATTGCGTTCTCCCTTCCAGAGATGCCAGACACAAAAGGCTATATGTGTTTGATGACAAGGCAAGTACAAACTACCATTTCATTTATTTACAAAGTGGAAAACATGCAGATGCCTTTGAGCCTATAGACACCAACTGCAGTTGTACTACCTGTAGAAATTACACAAAAGCATACCTTTGGCATCTCTTCAAAGTGAATGATCCTCTGTGCATAAGATTAGCCACTGTTCACAATCTCAGGTTTTATCAGGAACTGATGGAAAGATTAGTTACAGCTGGCGTCAGAAGCTGAGCCTGCTGAACCGGAGCCAAACCCAGGTGCGGGATTGTCCGTAGAAAGCTGGGTTTTGCACTCTTCAGGAGAAGTTTCGAACGAAGCACAAATGGCCTCCAACAATGAGCTGGGGCTTCTACCAGCATTTGAGGTCACGCCGTTTATTACTAAGGTAGGAGAGCCAGCAACATTGTATTTCTCATTATCCTCATTATATATACCAAATGAGGGATAAGATCCCTTCCAAGTGGATTTATCAGCATAATCGGCAGATATATTGAACTGTTTATCGGTTTCTGTTACGCAAGAAGTTATGTTGGATGCTGAGATACCCTGAGACTGCACACAACCTGCACTCCCATTTTCATCGGCTAGGAAACAACTAAGGTAAGAATTAAACTTTTCGGGATACAGCTTGTTTATGCAGTACTGGTTCAATTGCTCATCAATTTCCTTCTGTCCATGCATCGCGTAGTTCACATATTTGAGTTGGAAGTCTATCTTATTCTTCAAAGCATCCAATACCGGAAGTATCCCTTTTTCTATCTGGGTACCATACGGGCAATGGCTCATAACAAAAAGTTCCACAACGGGTTTCTGTGATTTCACCACTTCAGCTGGCTTGTTCTCTGTTTTAGTCTCTTCAGTCTTTTCCTTATTTAGTTCGAAAACACCTTGGAATAAAGAGTTACCGGACTTGCTTAAATAGGCAAAGAACTTACCTTGTGTAGATGAAAGCTCAACCTTGTAAAGGTCTGTATCATATTCCTCTATAGTACCTATCTCATAAGAAATCCCATTTTCGTCAAGGAATGATTGTACTTTCACTTTGGCTTCCTCTGGGGATATCTTTCTTGAAAAAACCATACCAGGTAGTTCGTAGCCAGCAACAGCACCAATAAGTAGAAATGCTAACGCAACAATTGCGAGTGTCTTAAGATTTTTCATTACTTAAGCCTCTGAACTTCTTTGAATAATGTGTGTTTTCTTAGTTTCTTGTTGAATTTCTTTAGCTGGATCTTCTCAGTAGAGTTGATCCTGTTCTTTTCTGTTATATAAAGCCTATCACCGGTTTCGGTGCACTCCAGACCTATTAATATCCTGTTTCCTTTCTTACTTGCCATAACGGAGGGTATATTACCAAATAGTATGCTGTTCGTCTACAGGTTTGAACTCTAGATAACAATACTAAGTTAGGTTATTATATCAACATGGGGTCATACGATCACAGAGAAATAGAGAAAAAGTGGGCCGACAGATGGTTTGAAGAGAAAACCTACCAAGCCAAAGATTTTTCTGACAAGCCAAAGAAGTATATATTGGCCGAATTTCCTTATCCTTCAGGTAATGCTTTACATGCTGGACACATGATGAGGTACACAGTCCCTGATGTTTACGCCAGATATCTAAGGATGAAGGGTTACAACGTACTTTTTCCCATGGGATGGGATGCCTTTGGACTTCCTGCTGAGAATTTCGCAGTAAAAAGCGGCATTCATCCTGCCATCACAACAAAAAAAGCCATAGAATCATATAGGGTGTCCATGAGAAAAATGGGTTATGGTATAGATTGGGAAAGAGAAATAGACACTACCGATCCCAATTATTACAAGTGGACACAGTGGCTCTTCCTGAAGTTCTTTCAGCAAGGTCTTGCAGAATATAGGGAAATGCCAATCTGGTGGTGTGAACAGCTAAAGACGGTACTTTCTGATGAAGAAGTATTAACGGACAAAGATGGTAACAAGATATCAGAAAGGGGTGAATACCCTGTTGAGAGAAAATTGCTGAAACAATGGGTCCTAAAGATCACAAAGTATGCAGATAAGCTTCTAGAAGGACTTGACCAGATAGAATTTCCAGAAGCCATAAAATCTGCTCAAAGGAGTTGGATAGGCAGAAGCTATGGTGCTAATGTGTCATTTTCTGTGAACGGTACAAAGCTGGAGGTGTTCACAACCAGACCAGATACTATATTTGGTGTTACGTACATGGCAATCTCTCCAGAGTCCCCTATTCTAGAAACTCTTTTGAGGTCTGCAGTAAACACTGAGGAAGTCACTGAATATATAGAGGAATCAAAAAGAAAGTCTGATCTGGAAAAGCTTAAGAGCAAAGATAAGACAGGGGTTCAGTTAGAAGGAGTTTTCGCAAAACACCCATTTACAGGTGAGAATATCCCACTTTTTGTTGCGGACTACGTTTTGATGGATTACGGTACTGGGGTTGTGATGGGGGTACCTGCTCACGATGAAAGGGACTTCGACTTTGCTAAGAAGCTGGGTATAAAGATAATTCCCGTAATAGAAACCCCCAAAGACTTTGAAGGCAAATTGTATACCGGTTCCGGAAAGATGATCAACTCAGCAGAATACAATGGACTTGACTCACAAGATTTCTCGGAAAAGGTAATAAAAAGGCTTGAGAAAGAAGGTATCGGCAAGAGAGAAACACAATACAAACTCAGGGATTGGATATTCTCCAGGCAAAGATACTGGGGTGAGCCTATCCCCCTCATACATACACATGATGGTGAGATTTTATCCATATGCGATATAGATGATCCTAAGGATGTAGATGCAAAACTGCCATTGAGACTTCCGGACGTACCTGACTACACTCCATCTTCTGATGGGGCTTCCCCTCTGGAAAGAAATAAAGAGTGGGTAAATACTACAGATAATGAGGGCAACCCCGCGAGAAGAGAGACAAACACCATGCCTAATTGGGCTGGATCATGCTGGTACTTTATTAGATTCGTAGATCCTAAGAATAGTGAATCCTTTGCTGACGTGGAAAAGATGAAGTACTGGCTCCCGGTTGATAAATACTTTGGTGGCGCCGAACACACCACAATGCATCTTTTATATTCAAGGTTTTGGTACAAGTTCCTCTTTGACCAAGGTCTAGTTCCTAATCAGGAACCGTATATGTGGAGGATGAACGGTGGTTTGCTTCTGGGTCCTGATGGAACAAAAATGTCCAAGTCAAAAGGCAACGTTGTTGAACCCATGGATATAGTAGAAAACTATGGTGCTGACGCTCTTAGAGCCTGTATCTGCTTCCTAGGTCCTTATACTGATACGTATCCTTGGAACATCAACGGTATAAAGTCCACCTGGAGGCTGATGAAGAATATCCATGATTTTCACCAGAAAGTGAAAAGCGCAAATGCTGAAATCAGCTCTGAAAACGTTCTGAGAGCATTGAACAAGCTTATATTCAATGTAAGTAGCATGATAGAAAGTCTCAAGATGAACACTGCGGTGAGCGAGGTCATGATCTTTATGAATAGCGTTAAGGACTCGGGTGAGATTTCACAAGATAGCTGGATGAAATTCCTCAAGGTTTTGGCACCATTAGCCCCTTTCCTTGCAGAAGAGCTGTGGCACAATATCAGTGGACAAGAAACAAGCATTCATCTTCAACCATGGCCTGAAGTAGAGGCCAGATACTTGGAAAGCGAGCAGATCATCATCCCGGTACAAATAAACGGTAAGGTGAGAGCGGAAGTTACCTTTAACAGGGCCTTATCAGATGACGAAGTCAAAGCCATGATACTTGAAGATCAGACAGTAAAGAAACATATTGGGACTTCTGAATTAAAGAAGTTCATTTACGTTCCAGGGAAAATTGCTAATATTGTATTGTGAACGAGAACGAAACAGTAGATAAGATTAAACCTAAAAATTCCAAATTCATCTATTTCTTAGTAGCTTTCTTTGTGATCCTCTTCTTCTCTTTGATGACGGCTCTTTCAGTGATCGCACACAAATACCTGAAGAATGCAGGATCAGTTTTTGATAAAGTTGGTCTAGAACCCTACGGTGCACAGGAACAAGTGGGATCCACACAACCGGCAAGAATTATCCAAACTACAAAACCTAGCCCAAAGTT
>JBAZBO010000053.1:0-6780 GCA_041671425.1 Patescibacteria group bacterium
ATCAGGAAGATATACGAATCATTCAATAGGTATAGGGGTAGAAAAGATGTTTTGGTCTATGCCTTGATTTCCTCTTTTGCCATTCAATTCTTGGCTATTTTCACTCAATATTTTGCTTTCAGAGCAATTGGGGTGAAGATACCTGTGGACTATGCCTTGTTTGTACTTCCGGTCATAACGTTAGCCGGGTTCTTTATCCCCTCTCTGAATGGCTTGGGTGTCCAGGATGCCTTGTATATACAGTTTTTTGGCATGATTGGGGTACCTACAGAGATAGCGTTAAGTGCTTCCATTGTCTATCATTTATTCAGAATGGCGGTAAGCTTGATAGGAGGTGCCTTATATGCTGCGGGTAAAGCAGACTGATATCAGGGGCTTATTGCTCCTTCTATTTTTCTGTGCGTTTTTTCTATTATCGCGAGGGATATATCTTGATAGGGATGAGATAAATCCTGACGGAGTGAACTGGCATTACAGATCAGAGCAATTTATTGTAGGGCTGAAAAGCGGGGACTTTGCAAAAACTTACCAACATTATCATCCTGGTGTTACCCTGATGTGGATTGTAGGGCCTGTTGTAGAGCTGATTAAGCAGATAGATCCTGATCAGAGGATTTATGATCAGTTTAACATTCCAATGTTCCATTTTTATTCCAAATTAGCACTGATCAGTGTTCAGCTCGTTCTTACTCTTTTTGCTATGTACTTACTGTCAAAGATCCTTGGAAAGAAATTGGCTTATTTATCTATGCTTCTTCTATCCGTTGAACCTTTCTTCCTTGGGAATTCGCGTATTCTCCATATGGATGTACTTCTTACGCTTTTTTTGATCATTAGCTTACTTCTTTCTTATTTGAACCTAAAGCACTTCTCAATTGGGGGAGCCATACTTTCTGGGCTTTTCCTGGCCTTGTCCTTTCTGACGAAAAGTGTAGCTATTGGTGGGGTAGCCTTTGTAATAGCTATGAATTTCCTTGGAAGGTCTAGTCTAAAGACTTTTGTCAGATCCTCGGCACTAACTCTTTTATCTTTTGTGTTCTTTACATTCTTACTTTTCCCGGCACTTTGGGTAGCTCCGATCAGTACACTTACATCCATATTTAGTGAGGCTGAAAGAGTAGGCATAAGGAAAGGACATGATCAAATAGTATTTGGTGAATATACAAGTGATGCAGGACCGTTATTCTATCCCCTTGCTTTACTGATGAAAGTGTCTCCAATAACCCTTCTTGGTGCACTATTTTTTGTGGTAGTCCGCTTTATTAAATTCATGAAAGAAAAAGCTTGCCCGTTTAGGTTATTGAAAAATGTAAGTGCGCTCTGGTACTTGGGGATTTTTTACATGGGTTACTTCTTCATTATGTTCTTTCCCACCAAGAAACTGGACAGGTATATGCTGGTTATCTACCCCTTTGTTTGTGTCTTGTCGGTTTTGGGCCTCTCAAAGCTGCTATCACTTATAAGGAATAAAGTTATAAGAGGAGTTTCAACGGCATTACTGGTGGTTGGGCTGGGTTACCCCCTGGTTTCCCACTTTCCCTATTATTTCACTTATACCAGTCCGGTGTTTGGAAGTGCAGAGAACGCTCATAAAGTTATCGCTCAGAAGCCTTTTGGCATGGGTATGTTTGCGTTGAGGGATATGATCTTGGAGAACTATTATTACCCTGCCTTGTGTTTTTATGACATCAAGCCTATGAGAGCCATATATCCTAACTCAAGAATTTGGGATGTAAGAGTCAATGGGTTGAGCGATTGTGATATGTTCATCCTCGGCCCCAATGAGGAGATGCCGGTAGATGCGACGACCGGTAAGTACAAATTCGAAAAAGAACATTCACTTTATATAAATGGGTTGGAATACTGGAGGGTCTACGTCAAAAAAGTATAAGCTTTATCTATTTCTTGTAATTGCAGTTGCGCTGGCTCTGAGATTGATAGGGATAGGCCACGGTTTTCCCTTTATTTTCAACCCTGATGAACCTGCGCTTGTGAGATCTGCCCTTGGGTTGCGTTTTGATCTAAATCCCGGGCATTTTGACTGGCCTCATCTATTCTTTTACCTTAACTACTTTCTATATATGGGCTTTGCGAAGATGCGAGGCCTACTAGAGCTTAGTAGTATAAGGAATAGTCTCCCTGCGATCGTATGGGATGATAACCTTGTCTTTTATCTGATATCCCGTATTTTTGCTGCGTTTCTTGGTGCCCTTACTGTCATTCCGGTGTTCATGGCCGCAAGGAAGATGTTTGGTGAGAAGTGTGGGTTCATATCCGCCCTGGTATTTGCTTTTATACCTTTCCATGTCCTGCATTCACATTATGCTTTAATTGACGTGCCCATGACTTTCTTTTTAGCTTGGGCTTTATATTTTTCTGCCCGTATTTATGTAGACGGTACATTCAAAGATTATGGGTTCGCCGGGCTTTTTGTAGGTCTTTCATCTTCAACGAAATATAATGGTGCCTTGGGTATACTTTTCATTGTGTTGGCGTCGATCCATAGGATACTCTCTGCCAAAGAGAAGGTTCCTGCTATCAAAAGAACCCTTGTAGCTCTTGGTCTTTCCGGATTGCTTTGTATAGCTGCCTTTGTGGCAGGCACACCTTTTTCTGTATTGGATTATGATACGTTTCTTAGAACAGACGGCCCTCAGGGGGCATTGTGGCAATTTAGAAATGTGGGGAAAGTGGGAATCCCGGATCAATTTAGGCAATTTCTACAAATGTCTGTGAAAGTTCACCCATCCAACTTGGGAGTTACTTTTTGGATGCTATATGTTGCCGGATTCTTCTATGTTTTGACGAGGATGCGCAGGGAAGTAGAAGGTAAAAAGGTGATGTACGTCTACGTTCTGTCTGTATTCTTCTTTCTGTACGTCTCGGGGTTTGAGAAGACAAGAAGCCACTATTTTATGGTTGCATACCCTGTTTTTGCATTGGCGGTAGGCTACATAATTGATCTGATCTTAACTAAGGTTAGCAGCAAAAGACTAAGAGCGATAATATTATTTTTGGTATTTCTGTCCCCCCTAGCAGCATCCTTGGATAGATCATTGATATTTGTGAAAAAGGATACACGCGTGCAGATGTATGAATGGTTAAAGAGAAATGTATCGACTGATGACGTGTTGGTATATGAGGGGTATGAGGGAGAGGCGCTTGATCCTGTGTTCACCTCTGAGTTGATGAAAAATGCTGTAAAGAAAAGTAAATCCATAAATCTGCAAGAACTACTTTCAACCACTGGATATTTGATCCTTTCCAATAATGGTGACAACTTCGTGACTGTAGAGGGAAAGAGAATTGAATTGCCTGTTGAACCTGTGGAAGTTATTCTAAATGATGGTAGAAGGGGGCCGGTTATTGAGATATTCAGGCTACCCCTAGCAAGTTATGACTAAGATCAAGAAACATTATCTTGAGATTATATTCTTTGTTCTGTTTGTAGTTACCCGTATTCCTGATCTCGGACACGATGTTTTCAACACCGATGTTTGGAAATGGAAAGCCAGAACATATGACTTTGGGACTGGTGTGTTCACACTGGATTTTGAGAAAACGATACAAAAATATCACCCTGGTGTTACCTTGATGTGGCTTGGAACCTTTGCTGTCAAAGCTTACAATTTGTATGCCTCACTTTCCAAAGATAATTCACTGACCGAAGGACTGGGCTTGATCTTTGGTCTTCATTTTACTCAGAAGCTTTTTGTAACTTTTGCCATAGGTTTTTCCCTCTCTGTGGCTTTCTATGTGTTACGTAGCCTGTTTGGGCTCAAATATGCCCTCATATCTGCGGCTTTCTTAGTTTTGGATCCATTCTATATTGGGCTTACCCGAGTATTTCATCTTGAGGGGCTCATGTCCTCGTTCATGCTTTCTTCTTTTCTACTATTCTATTGGTTTCTGAAGGAACGCAAAACCGGAAGATTGATCTATTCCGGGATTTTTGCTGGTTTGGCCATTCTCACCAAGACTTCAGCAGTATATATGATCCCGTTCTTTGGTCTTGCGCTACTGATGGACTTTCTCATGACGGGAAGGAAGTCTCTTGGGAAATATGTGAAGGCACTTGTCTTTGTTGTTTTTATCACTCTGCTTACTTTTGTAATCTTATGGCCAGCCATGTGGACATACCCACTTAAGGCACTGAATGAATTGTATAGGGGTGTGTTCTCGGTAGGGGTTGAGCAAGACCACGAACAGTTTTATTATGGGAAGTTTGTTGGTGACCCAGGTGTTTCCTTTTACTTTGTTGTTTTGGCTCTGAAGTCTTCTGTATACCTAATTCCAGGTTTGGTGGGTTATGCCTTTGTCAGGAAGCGTATGAACAAAGACGAAAAAAGATTTGTTCTGTTTTGTTTTGCCTTTGCTGCTTTCTACTTTGTTCAGCTTTCTATACCCTCAAAGAAACTTGATAGGTACATCCTGCCCTCACTTATAGCCTTGATCTTGATCTCGTCATTCTTCTATTACAAGCTGATAGATGGTTTAAAGAAAACTTATTATGCTGCTTTGGTTCTTTTGTTTTTACCGGCAGCCTTTTTTATGGTGAGATTACATCCAGACTATTTTGCTTACTACAGCCCTTATTTTGGAGGGTTGAAGAAAGGGATCTTTGTAATAGAGCCTAAATGGATGTTTGGTCAAAGAGAAATAATAGAAGCATTAAGGACTATAGATCCTCCATTTGTCTTTTCAACTTTTAGTGAAAACATAGATGCTTTAGGCGAAAGAGATCTGTCAGAAAGAAGGGTAGTAGGTTTTCAGGAGAAGTATTATACACAGATATGGCCGTTCGTTAAGGAAAGTGGAATGATCCCCGTGATAGCAAGTCTCACTCCCCACGCCAATAAAGCCGAGTTCTTTGTTTATCCGGTTTGGGATGATTCGTCTCACTTGGAAAATAGGTTTTCCCTAAAGCTAGTAAAACCTGTATATTTTAATGATGCCGAAGTTTACAGAATCTATCAAAAGATTAATTAAGAATCCTGCTGTATCTGGGACATTGATAGTAACGGTGGGAGCGCTGATTGGAAGTTTCTTTAATTATTTGCTTCAATTCTTTCTTGGAAGGACACTTTCAGTATCTGATTTTGGTGCATTCAACGCTCTTTTGTCATTTTCGGTTATTCTCACGGTACTAAGTGGTTCTTTATCCACGGCCCTGGTAAAAACTGTCGCAGAGATAAAGGCTGAAGGAAGGTTTGACGCCCTAACCAAGCTTTTCAAGAGATTAACGGCATCCTTCATCTTCATCGGGGTTATTATTTTCTGTTTAGTATATGTATTTAAAGGTAGGATCTCTGCTTTCCTGCAGGTATCTGAGACTTCATATCTTTTGGGTTTTGCCTTTTATATGTCACTTACCTTTTTGTCTATCCTTGCTCCCACGTTCCTTCAAGGACTACTTAGGTTTAAATCTTATTCTTTCTGGGTTGTCATGTTAAGTATTTTTAGGTTCTCAATCCCAGTGGTACTTGTTCTCATAGGTATGAAAGTTGGTGCGGTGTATGTAGGGATGGGAATTTCCCTTGTACTTTCATATTGCCTATCCTTATTTCTGCTGAAAAAGAACTTTACCTTGTTCAAGGAGCTTCCGTTGAAAGGGTACTTCAAAAAGCTCCTCCTTTTTGCAGGGCCGGTGGTGTTTGTCAACCTTGGTATGACCATCTTGAACAACATTGATGTAATACTAGTAAAACATTATTTTGATCCCAATACCGCAGGCTTGTATTCTGGTGTAGTTACGTTAGGAAAAGTATTTCTTTTTGGAGCAGGAACTGTCAGTGTGGTGATGTATCCTCAGATCTCAAGTTCTTATGCAAAAAAAGAGGATCCTTTCAAGAAACTAGAGCCTTTTCTTATATTGCAGCTAGTAATATTGCTCTGTGGATTTTTGCTCTTCAGCCTCCTTCCGGAGCTTGTTACAAAAACCATGTTTGGTGAAAGGTACCTTCCTTCTGTGCAGTATCTGCCTAAATTTACTATATTCGCAGGATTTTACGTTATAGCCAATTTCTTTACGTTGTTCCTATTAGCAATCAATAAGACGAAGATATTCATACTTCATGTTAGTGCTGCGTTGTTGCAACTGGTCTTGATGAGGGCTTTTCATGGCAACATAAGTCAGATAATAGATATGAACATAATAGTATCTACTACTCTGTCCTCTTGCCTTTTGGGGTACTTTTCCTTCCTGTTGCTAAGGAAGAAAAGGACTAAAAGTCATAGCCATTAGGATGTTTGGTATACCATTTTTTTAGGTTTAGGACACTTTCTTCCAAAGTCTTAATTGGTTTCCAACCCAGTTTCTCTTTTGCTTTTGTGATATCAGCATAGATTTTGGCATATTCTCCCTTCCTGGCTTCTCCCTGCTTTCTGGGTATCTCGGTATGGAATATTTCCTCCACCTTTTTTACTATCTCCAAGACCGAGTATCCTGTACCATTTCCAAGGTTGAACACGTCGCTCTGGCCACCCTCTGTGAGGTATTCATATGCCCTCAGGTGTGCCGTAGCTAGATCTGAAACGTCTATCTGGTCTCTGATAGGTGTTCCATCTGGTGTATCCACTTTTCCACAGGTTAGGAAAAACGGCTCAATTCCCATAGCGCCTCTCACCGCGTTTTGTACAAGGAGCTGGGAAGGCTTTTTGCTGTCTCCAATTTCCCCCGATTCGTCCGACCCGCAGACATTGAAATATCTGAATATCACGTAGTTGATTCCGTAGATCCTTCCCATCCACTTGAGCATCATTTCTACTAGGAGTTTGGAT
>JBAZBO010000054.1:0-6134 GCA_041671425.1 Patescibacteria group bacterium
TCTGCTTCTCCTATTGGTTTTGATTTCCACTATAATTGTGGTAGTTTTGGCTGGCCGGGCTATAGAAACGGATGATTATTTTAGATCCGCCCCCACCAGGATACAGGTATGACATTTGACGAGCTAAAAGACAAAACAATACCAGAGATGGAATCTGAGACCTTGAAGTTTTGGAAAGAGAATAAGGTTTTTGAGAAGTCTATTGAGCAAAGATCCAACAAGGATAGGTATGTTTTCTATGATGGACCCCCTTTCATATCTGGACTTCCGCACTATGGTGGCTTGTTAAGTTCTGTGATCAAGGACGTTGTGGTCAGGTTTTGGACTATGAAAGGTAAGAAGATAGAAAGAGTATGGGGTTGGGATGCTCACGGGCTTACGGTTGAGAACAAGGTACAGCAGAAGCTTGGAATAAAGAACCGAAGGGATATTGAAGCGTATGGCCTGGAGAAATTCACCAATGCTTGTTATGAATACACCTCTGAGATATCTGAAGCCTGGAAATGGTATGTAGACAAGATCGGCCGTTGGGTGGATATGGATAATGCTTATAGGACCACGGATCAGTCTTATATGGAGACAGTAATGTGGGTTTTCAAACAGCTTTATGACAAAGGTCTGATCTATGAGGGTGTAAGGACCTCCTTATTTTGTACTACCTGTGGTACCCCTGTATCGAATTTTGAGATCGCTATGGATAACTCCTACAAAGACATGGAAGATCCCTCGATCGTTGTGGAATTTCCAATAATATCAGACGGTGAGTTCAAAGGTATGCGGGCTTTGGCCTGGACAACCACCCCCTGGACTATCCCTTCTAATAGAGCCTTGGTAGTAGATCCGTCAGAGGATTATGTTGCAGTCTCGATAGCGGCTGCCAAGAGCAAGGAACCTTTTATCCTTGCTGAGAAGAGATTAAGTATCCTGGGCAGCAAAGAGTACAAGATAGTTAAGAGATTTAAGGGGCAGAATCTTGTAGGGCTTCAATACGATCCGCCTTTCACGTTTTATAACTCGAATGAGAACGATCTAAAGATATATAGCTTTGAGAATATGGTAACTATGGAAGAGGGGACAGGTATTGTCCACTCTGCCCCGGGGTTTGGTGAGATCGATACCCAGATGGGTAATCACTACGGTCTCACTATAATGTTAAGCATAGACGATGAGGGAAAATTTGTGGCAGGTAACCTCTCTGAGAATCCATACACGGGTGTCTATTATGCCAAGGCTAACCCATTGATCAGAGTGGCCTTGAGTGAGCAAGGGCTTTTGTTTAGTGATGAAACTATTGTTCACAGATTTCCTTATCACGACAGGTGTAACACTCCTCTTATCCAGAAAGCTCAGAAATCCTGGTTCATAGATATTCAAAGTCTTAAGAAAGATCTGGTGAGAAACAATCAAGAGGTCAATTGGATACCCGAGCACATAAAACATGGGAGATTTGAAAATAGTGTGGAGCAAGCTCCCGATTGGTGTATCTCTAGGAATAGATTCTGGGCTACGCCTATGCCAATATGGGAGTCTGAAGATGGAGACAGGATCGTGGTCTCTTCAATAAAAGAGATTGAGGATCTTTCCGGCCAGAAGGTAAAAGACCTTCACAGACCATTTATTGATGAAATAACTATTGAGAAGAACGGTAAGACTTATAGAAGAAGGACTGAGGTCTTGGATTGCTGGCTAGAGTCTGGCTCCATGCCTTATGCTCAGTTCCACTATCCGTTTGAGAACAAAGAGAAATTTGAGAGCAATTTTCCCGGTGATTTTGTGGCTGAGTATACCGGTCAGATAAGAGCCTGGTTCTATGTGATGCATGTCTTGGCCACAGCCCTTTTTGATAAACCCGCCTTTAGGAATGTGGTAGTTACCGGTGTGATGGCAGGAAATGACGGCAGGAAGATGAGCAAATCTTATGGTAACTACACCGATCCCAAGGAGGTTTTTGAAACAATTGGTGGGGACGCTGTAAGACAATACCTTATGAATTCGCCGCTGATGCTGGCCGGAGACACAAATTTTGATGAGGAGCAGCTAAAGGTAAAGTTGAGGAATGTCCTAAATCCCTTCTGGAACAGCCTGAAGTTCTTCAAGATATATGAGCAGAGTTTTGGCTGGACTCAACACAATATGGTTTCTTCTAAGAATGTTCTGGATATGTGGATCAAGACAAGACTCAATGAAACCATCAAGATCTTCTCTGAGAATATGGAGAAGTATGTGATCCCCCCAGCCATGCAAGCTGTTGAGGATTTTGTGGATGATCTCTCACGCTGGTATGTGAGAAGGTCCAGGGAAAGGATAGCCTCTGGAGATAATGAAGCACTTTCCACTTTATATTTTGTACTTCTGAACTTTGCCAAGGCCTCTGCCCCAATAATTCCATTCATGGCAGAAGAGGTTTACAGGTCGTTGTCAGATGGAAAGCTCTCCGTACATCTATGTGACTATCCCACTTTTGATCAAGATATCATCAATACTAATCAGGAGGTGCTGGCAAAAATGAAGGTGACTAGAGATATAGTGGCTTTGGCGCTTTCCATAAGAACAGAGAATACTTTGAAAGTAAGACAGCCTCTTCCATCACTGACCACAAATAAAGCTGATTACTATGCCGAACTTATAGAGGATGAAGTGAATGTGAAAGAGGTGTTTTATGATAAAGATCAAGCCGAATTGGTAGTTTTGGACATGAAAATCACCCCAGATCTGATCAAAGAAGGTACTGCCAGGGAGATGATCAGAAAACTTCAGGACTTGAGGAAGAAACAGGGACTTTCTGTAGAGGACAAGATAACCGCAACATATGAGGATACCAAAGAAAACGTTGATGCAATAAAGCAGTTTGGTGATTTCATAAAGCAGAAAGTGATAGCCGAATCGTTGGATCCGGGAAGTGCTTATGAAGTTAAAAAGCTATAATATTCCTCTGTTGTTTCTGCCAGTTCTAATCTTTTCTCTTGGCTTCATATCCTTACTTTCCACAACGCCTGAGAATGCTGGTGACCAGATTACTTTCTTTGTCATCTCGATCTTTTTGTATTTTGCTTTTTCATTTGTGGATCACACTTTACTGCGAAATGCTTGGAAATTGGTTTTTGGAGCAGTCATCTTTCTCCTTATTCTGACCATAGTATTAGGTGAGATCAGATTTGGAGCCTCCAGGTGGATAGATCTGGGACTTTTTGTAATACAGCCCTCAGAATTTGCAAAGATCGCTGCTGTAACCTTGGTGGCCACTTTTGTTGCTACGAAAGGATTTAATGCCTCAAGTATCCTGGCTGTCTTGAAGATCTTTGCCTTTATTGTTCCAATGGCGGCCTTGGTCTTTTTCCAGCCGGATCTTGGTACATCCGTGATCATTGTTCTTACTACGTTGGGGGTGCTGTTCTATATGGGTGTGAACAAACTGTACTTCCTGACCGCTCTATTGTTGAGCGGCGCTATTTCAGCTCCTATATGGGAGCTCTTGAAGGACTATCAGAAAGAAAGAATCTTGGTCTTTCTGAATCCTAATTTGGATAAACTTGGTATGGGTTATAACGTTTCACAATCCATAATATCCATTGGAGCAGGGCAACTACTTGGTAAAGGCTTTGGCTATGGATCACAGTCACATCTCAGATTTCTCCCAGCGTTCTGGACAGATTTCATATTTGCATCCTTTGCTGAGGAATGGGGTTTTGTGGGGGTTTTTGTGCTGCTCTTGCTCTATACACTTTTTCTGCTGGCTATTTTGTATGTTGCTCAAAAGGCGGAGAGCACGTTTTCAAAGGCTTTTTGCATAGGGGTATTCTTTGTGTTTTTCCTACAGTTTTTTGTGAATGTAGGTATGAATTTGGGGGTAATGCCAGTAACAGGTATTCCCCTTCCTTTAGTCTCATATGGTGGGAGTTCCCTGATTACTTCCATGGTCTTATTGGGGATACTGCAAAATATATGGGGGCAATACAAGGATAATCCCACGAGAACAAAGTAATCGGTTTAAATTTACAACGTTCGTGGCTGGATACATACCGAATTGTGTGTTCTCATTACATATACTTGCATTCATCAAGTAATTAGTTCGAAACTTTTCGCGGGTTGACAAGCTTTTTAACAAGGCAGTGGAAGATTGTTACCTCGTGAGATTTTCTGCCTGTGTACACCAAAATTAAAAAGAGAGATGGTCGTGTAGTTGCCTTTGACTTTGAAAGGATAGTTGCTGCTATCAGAAAGGCTGGAGAAGCCACGGGAGAGTTCAAAGAACCTACAGCCAGAAGGTTGGGTCTTAAAGTCCTAAGTCTTGCGCGAGATACCATAACTAACAAAATCCCCAAAGTAGAAGAGATCCAGGATATTGTTGAGGAGGTATTGCTATCCTCGGCTTACAAGAGAACAGCCAAGGCTTTCATTATTTACAGGGACCAGCATAAGAAAATGAGGGAGATCAGCGAAACCATGGATGTGGATTTGGTGGACCAATATCTGGATCAGGCTGATTGGCAGGTAAAAGAGAACAGCAATATGGCCTTTTCACTGCAGGGCTTGAACAACTACATTGCCTCTGAGATAAGTAAGATCTATTGGTTGAACAAAGTCTATCCACCGGAAATAAAGCAGGCTCATGAGAGCGGTGATTTCCATCTTCATGATCTGAACATACTTTCGGTGTACTGTGTGGGTTGGGACTTGGTAGATCTCCTCAAGGAGGGTTTCACCGGAGTGGGTGGGAAGATAGAAAGCGCGCCTGCAAAACATTTAAGGACAGCATTGGGTCAAGCGGTCAATTTCTTCTACACTCTTCAGGGTGAGGCAGCAGGTGCACAGGCATTTTCCAGCTTTGATACTCTACTGGCGCCATTCATCAGATACGACAAATTGACCTATAAGGAAGTTAAGCAGGCTCTTCAAGAGTTTGTGTTCAATATGAATGTTCCAACCAGGGTTGGGTTTCAGACACCGTTTACCAACATTACCATGGACTTACAAGTGCCTTCTACGTTGGCTGATCAGCATGTGCTCAGAGGTGGAGAATACCAGAAGGAGACGTACGGGGAATTCCAAGACGAGGTGGATATCTTTAACAAAGCTTTCTTAGAGTTGATGCTGGAGGGAGATGCCAAGGGACGTGTCTTTACCTTCCCAATCCCAACATACAACATCACCAAGGATTTCGATTGGGACAACCCAAAGCTAAAAGGTCTTTGGGAGATGACGGCAAAGTACGGTATTCCCTACTTCAGCAACTTTGTGAATTCGGACCTAAGTCCTGAGGATGCAAGATCTATGTGCTGCAGATTGAGGCTTGAGACCAAGAAACTTGAGAAAAGAGGAGGCGGGCTTTTTGGCGCCCATCCACTTACAGGCTCCATTGGGGTAGTAACCATAAATATGCCTCGCATTGGCCATACGGCCAAGAATGAGAAGGAGTTTTTTGAGATCTTGGGTGAGAAGATGGATCTGGCTAAAGAAAGTTTGGAGATAAAGAGAAAGATCCTTGAGAACTATACCCAGAAGGGCTTGTATCCATACACAAAGTTCTATCTGAGGGATATGAAGCAGAGATTTGGGTGCTATTGGAAGAATCACTTCTCTACGATTGGTTTGATAGGTATGAGTGAGGCTTGCTTGAACCTGATGGGGGAGACCACAGCTTCAGAAAAAGGTGCTGAGTTTACTCTTAGGGTTTTAGATTTTATGCGTGAGAAGTTGGTTGGGTATCAGGTAGCAACTGGTAACAATTACAATCTTGAAGCTACCCCAGGTGAGGGGACATCCTTCAGGCTTGCTAAGAAGGATAAACAAAGATTTCCAAAGATCAAGGTTGCCAATGAGGACAAGCTTATGGATGGCGCTGCTCCGTTCTATACGAATTCAACCCATCTGCCGGTGAACTATACTGATGACGCTTTCGAGTTACTGGATCTTCAAGATGAGATGCAGACTAAATATACTGGAGGTACAGTTGTGCATTTGTTTGTTGGAGAACAGATCAGGGATACAGACACTGTGAAGAGTCTGGTCAAAAAAGTGTGCGAGTCGTACCGACTTCCATACTTTACGATAACTCCTACCTTTAGTGTATGTCCATCCCATGGTTATGTGGCTGGTGAACATAAGAAATGCCCGGAATGTGAATCGTCATGTGA
>JBAZBO010000055.1:0-6042 GCA_041671425.1 Patescibacteria group bacterium
ATAGAAGCGGCCAAAGCAGCAGGTACTGTATTCGCTCTTTTTGCCCCAGCCGAATATGCGGCATCCAGAACCGCTCGTGACTCAACCGAAGTGGCGCCAGAAGGCACCGAAAGCAATACGTCTGGTTTGAACAAGCGTGACCTGCCAATGACCCCATCCATGAAATAGCGCAGGAGCACTTCGGTCAATTCGTAATCGGCTACCACCCCATTCTTCAGAGGTGAAATAGCTAAGATACTTTCTGGGGTCTTGCCAATCATGTCACTGGCTGTGGATCCCACCGCCAATACCTTTTTATCATCCTCAGACACTGCCAAAACTGTGGGTTCATCCAAAACCACACCTCTACCCATAGAAAATATTCTAGTGTTAACTGTACCTAAATCTATAGCTAGCTTTCTGGCCATCATAAAGATGATTATAGACTATGGTCTCCAAACAATAAATGCCTTCAGATGTGATAAAATAAGGCCTGTATGGAGAAAAGACACATACTTCAATCAGCTCTGTCCGCCACTATTATCCTTGGCATAAGTACTGCCCTTTTTTTGTATACCGCAGGTTTTAGGATTTCCAAGAAATCAGATAGCACAATAGATATAACCAGAACCGGAATTGTGGGCGCGAAATCCATACCTGAAGCAGCCAGCGTTTATTTGGATGACAAACTTACCACAGCTACCAATGACACCGTTTCCGGACTAACTCCAGGGATACATACCTTGAAGATAGTGAAGAAAGGGTTTGTAGAATGGAAGAAAGACGTTGAGGTCTTTCCCGAGCTGGTTACCGATATAACCGCGGTTCTGGTCTCTCAAACTCCCAGACTTGAACCCTTGACCAATACCGGAGCCAAATACCCAAGCATATCACCTACTCTAAGTAAGCTGGCTTACTTCTCCGCCGATGGAGAAACTCCAGGAGTTTGGGTGATACCTTTTGGCAATTCTGGTCTTAGCCTGTTTAGAGCAACTCCGTCAGTAGTTTTGAAAGATTCAAGATACACAAAGTACTCCAGCGGCGTTTCAATAGAATGGTCACCAGACGAAAAGAAATTGCTGGTGGAGGGAGAGAGCAAAACATTTTACATAGTAGACTTGGAGACCAATACCGCCCAATCTACTTCTACCCCGGAAACGATACGAAAGGAATGGGACCAAGCATTGATCCAAAAAAGAACCGACTTTGTAGAAAAGCTTGATGTGCCAAGTGAGATAAAGGAAAAAGCTATAGCTATGGACTCCTCATGGTCACCTGATGAAAAGAAGGTTCTCTATACTGTGAAGTCCAACGGCATAAACGAGTATAGGGTGTACAACATGGAAAAACCCATCCCAGTAGGAGAAAAAGTAGAAACTGTGGTTTTCACTACTAATGCGAGCGATCCGCAACCCAAGGTAAGCTGGTACTCAGACAGCTTTCACCTGATACTTACTCAGATAACTAATGTGCAAGAGAACAAGGGCTCGATCAAACTGATAAGGATAGATGGCACAAATGAGACAGAGGTCTACAACAATACTCTATTCTCAGATATGGTCTTCAGCGCACCTGGTGGTGACAAGATGATCATCTTAACTTCATTTAAATCAGGCGAAAGAACAGACCTCTATACGATAGGAATAAGATAATCCCTAATAAGAGTTCACAAGCTTTGCAGTAACCACTAGCCTGTTAAGGGTTGTGCCCGGTGGATCACAGGTCTGAAGGGTTAATATAGGTTCTATCACAGAACGGGTAATGGGATATGTATCCCAGCCTTCGTACTTTTCCTTGTTCACTACATCGTACACATACGTGGTTCCCTGATAGATAACATGTATCCTATCCCCTACATTTAGCTTCCTCAGAAG
Source organism: Patescibacteria group bacterium (assembly GCA_041671425.1). Taxonomy (GTDB): domain Bacteria; phylum Patescibacteriota; class WWE3; order UBA101185; family UBA10185; genus JBAZBO01. The sequence goes on from JBAZBO010000055.1 coordinate 1,854, forward strand.
GTTGAAGGCTTTTGCGTATCTTCCAAGCTCCCAAAAATTGACTGTAGAATGTGCAAATATGTAGACATTTCCAGGTTCCTTTGAAGGGTAAGATGATACGCTGGCATGAGCCACTCCATCCTTAAGTGCTGCCATGTAGGCGTCCTTGTTTGTCACAGTTACATCCGCAACCACAGGAACATTGACTCCGATCCTTTCGATGATCAATGCAAAGTCAGTATTGACCGGAACCAAGCTTATGGCTCTGTTGGTGAGGAATCTAGCAAATGGGCTGTCTTCCTGTGCGTCTTTCGCATTTAGAATAAGCTGTTGATTCTTCAGCTCTTTGATCTTGAACCAAGCCTCATCATAAATGAGTGGTCCAAAGCCGGCTACCACAAAAAATATTCCAAGTAGAATAAATAAAGTGGGAAGTACATTAAAATAGAATCTTTTGACTTTGATGAAACTCATTGAGTAAAGGATAGATTATTGAGAGTTTTATAGCAACCAAAGCGAAACCCGGATGGAGCAGTAGGCCAAAGTCATTTTCTAGGTCTCCCCAGAAGACTTGCCACACTATACTCCATCCGAGTTTTCTGGTAACACCCGCCTTGGAGGAGCACAAAGGGCATTACCTGGTGGGGATTATATCAAAAAGGCTGGTCGGGGTAGCAGGATTTGGACCTGCGGCCTCACGAACCCGAGTCGTGCGCTCTACCAGGCTGAGCTATACCCCGTTAAAAAGTTTGTATGGTACCCCCGACGGGAATCGGACCTGTATCTAGCCCTTAGGAGAGGCTTGTTCTATCCATTGAACTACGGGGGCACGCTGGCCTGCTTCTTTCTGCTCAAAGTTTGCTACGCAACATGTGTGGCGGAGGGGGTGGGATTTGAACCCACGATACCCTTGCGGGCATAGCGGTTTTCAAGACCGCCGCACTAGACCACTATGCGACCCCTCCCTACAACTAACAGGCGTAATTATAACAAAGGAGACGCATTTATTAACCTAGCAAGATCTTGTGGACCTGATCAAAGAAAGAGACCATAACGGTCGGTGCCATTAGACTGTAGGATTTTACACCCGCATCATCTTTTATGGTCCATGGACTTTCTGTGGTTTCTACCTTGGCATCCTTTCCCACTTTATAGGAAAACTCAGGAGTCAACTCAAAGTCTTCATAATTCTCATCCGACACATCCTCTGGGATCGAGTTTCTAAGAAGGATCTTGGGAATACCATAAAGTCCTGTTGCCATCTCCATAAGCTTGCCATCAGTGTCTAAACGCTCCCTGATAGATTGAATGCCAGCACTATCCCCCTCTTTTGCCTCCAGACGCTGTTTCCCATAACCCGAACACGAATCATTGTCACATAGAAGATGGAAACCTTCCAAGTCATGTTCAACAAACTTAGTCGGAAGTAGTTTGGTGTTCCTTGAAGTATGACAAATAGGACAAACTACTCTGTACTTCATCCTCTCATCTATCACACTCTCAGGGACATCAATCAATACAAAGAAGTCGGGATCATCCCTAAAATTGATAAGTTCCCTAAAATACAGGGAGTACGAGATCTGGTCCATGCTTCTAGGCAAGCCATCTACGAATATAGCTTTACCCTGATTTTTCTCAATCTCTCTTTTAACTAAAATGAGTATGAACTCTGTTGGTAGCAAGGTTCCCTGATTTCTATTGAGAAGTGCTGCTATAGAATCCTCTACAGATATAAATCCCCTGTAATTCTTCTCCATGTATTTCTCCAACTCCTCAAGCTCTTTTGGGTTCTCCTCAATGGCCTTGTGCGTGTCTCTGACTACGTCTCCTACAGAGACTGTGGCTACCCTATCCACTCCTATAACTTCCTGAAACATTTTGGAATATGTTCCCTTACCAGCACTCTTTTTAGCCACAAGAAAACCAACAAAGGTATTGGTATCAAGGTAAGCTTTTATTTCCTCAATCTTTCCGCCAAGTTTGTAATCAAAATACTCCTTCCTTCCAGCAGTATCATTCAGGTCAAACTTCTTTCCAAAAGGCAAGGCTTTATTGTTGTAGATAGGGAAATTCATACATAAAAGGATAACAAAGCAGAGTTTACAACACAACCTCTTCTATTTCATAACTGCCGTCCTCCAACAACCTAAGAAGGCAGAACTTTGGGGTCTGCAGATTCCTTTCAGAATTTAGGGCACCTATCACAATATGTTCAAGACCGGGATCAACAGGATCAACATTTCTACTAAAAAGATGCTGGTCGGCAGATATGATAGCTTTAACATTGCCTTCTCTTATCTTAGTGAGCAGCTCATCCGCCTGGGACTTCACCTCGGGGGTCTCCTCCCCATCGACTACGCCCATGGTCCTTTTGAAAGTGGGATGATACAAAGGCTGTGAAAGAAATACCAAATCAGCATCGGTAATCTGATCATAAAACCAGGACATGGCCTCGCCAGGGATCTTGGAGTAATTAGGGCTGTTATCCAGAAGTACCATTTTTACACCTCCAAATTCCAAAGTATGGTAATTGCCTCCAAATACCATCTTAAAATTATTCAGCCCAGACGGATCCCCCTTCTGAACAGAATCCGCTAGGTCATGATCACCTGGGATAGATAAGTACGAAATCCCTGTGCTTTCCATAGCCAATTTGGACTTCTCAAGGCTACTGATATCTCCCCAGCTAGTATAGTCACCTAAGAAAAAGATCATGTTGACACTCCTCTGAGTGGCAATCTCAAGAGCTTTTTGCAAACTTGATATATCATCTTCGGAGTCAGCCATCAAGGCTATTGTGTAAACCACGGGGCTGGTGTTCTCCCCCACTGGCGTATTTGATCCTTCGAGTTTTTGTAAAGCTTCTGTCTCCTCGGAAAGATCTTCACCTTCTGCGGTCAACTTTCCGTTGACCCATTTTATTGCTCCTGTTACCAAAACAAACAGAAAGGTAGCTACTATGATTGCGGACAAAGTAGCGAAAAATGAGTTCTTATTCTTCTTGGGGGGCCTTCTTCTTGCTCTCTTGGCCATACCTTACATCTTTGGGACAGTTTCTATACCCAACAAATACAAGCCGTTCCTTAGAACTAAAGAAACTCCTTTAGTGAGACACAACCTAAACTTCCTTTGAATGTTGTCCTCAACCTCTAGGATCGGGTGTGAGGAATAGAATCTATTGAAGGTCTGAGCAAGTTCAAAAAGATAGGTACAAACATAATTTGGAGCAAACTCATGGGTAGCTCTATCCACAATATCAGGAAAGACATAAAGACTTCTTAGAAGTTCTGTCTCATCTTCAGATAGGTCAGCTATATGCTCAAGAAAGGACTCATCAAAAGCTATGCTATCGGAGGCTTTTTCCAGCACAGAGGAGGCCCTCACAAAGGAGTATTGCAGGTAAGCCCCGGTGTTGCCCGTCATCTCCAAAGAGGCTTCCTTATCGTATGTGATATCCTTGCCGATACCATTTTTTAATATCCCGTACTTTATTGCTCCCACGGCAATCTTCGTGGATATTCCCTCTACCTCATCATCCGGTACGATCCCAGAGGACTGAACTCTCTCCCTGACCGAGGCAGTGACTTCTTCTACGAGATCCATACCAGATATCACCTGGCCAGTCCTTGAAGACATCTTACCCGAAGACAATTTCATCATGCCGTGAGGTATGTGGATTATCCTGCCTTCTAGATCTGGGTACACCAGGTCTATTGCTTTGAGAACAACCTTAAAGTATTCCTCAATCTCATTACCGGTGACAACAATACTTTTGTCGTAGCCAAAATCATCAAACTTCTTTTTTGCCAAACCAAGTTCCTTTGCTTCATAGGTTGGGAACCCGTAAGAGTTTATAAATACTCTAGTGTGCAATCCATACTTCTCTCCTTCAAATATCACCGCACCATCATCTTTTTTAAACACACCTGCTAGCAAAGCTTTATTTACAACATAAGACCCGAATTCTCCCATCATACATTCGAAATAACTGAAGTCGAATTTGGTTCCAAGAACCGCATATATCTCCTCAAAGTGCCCCAAGCTCCACGCTCTTCCCTCCTCGTATAGCTCCTTCACCCTTTGTAGTCTGATAGGATCAAAATTGGCCACCTGGGACTTGTAATCAACCAGAGGCTTCCAGCCATCCTTTTCTTCCAACATCGCTTGGGCCGCCACATAAATATAAGAATTCAATACCTTTACCTGGTTC
>JBAZBO010000056.1:0-4465 GCA_041671425.1 Patescibacteria group bacterium
GATGCTGGACTACGTACAACTCATGACTGTAGCTCCAGGTGCACAAGGCCGGCAATTCAAATCCGCAGTTTTGAATAAGATGCTTAGGTTCAAGACTAAATACCCTAACGTTCGGATTCAAGCAGATGGTGGAATAAATGAAAGAACTTTGCCATTTGTATTGGATTCAGGGGCGGATGATGTAATAATTGGATCTGCGTTATTTAGAAGTGGGAATCCGATTCAGGTACTGAGAACTTTGCAGGAGACTATGACACAATGAAAACAATGATAAAAATAGCTTTTTTAGGGGGAGCTTCATGGGAAAAAGAAAGCGACGCTTATCAAGATGCGTATGAAACCGCAAGGTTACTTGCTGAGAACGGGTATCAAATCATAAATGGCGGCGGCCCCGGTGTAATGAAAGCATCCAGTGCTGGAGCCAAAGTAGGTGGCAATGATAACGTATTGGCTATAACCTACCATCCCAATAAGAAAAAAACTAACTTCGAAGGGGTGGATGAAACCAACCCATTCGATGAGGAAGTAGTAACCATGGATTACTTTGATAGGACAAAGGTGCTCCTACAGAACTCCACGGTTCATATAGTCTTCAGGGGAAGCTCCGGTACTGTAAGCGAGTTTGGGATGACTTGGGCTAGTTCAAGAATACATGAGGGCAATCACAAACCGATAATACTATTTGGAGATTTTTGGCATGAGATCTTAGATTGCTTTAGGAAAAACATGCTCATGAGACCTGGGGAATTGGAACTTCTAAAGATATGTACTACCCCCCAAGAGGTTTTGAACTATATTAAAGAGGTCGCACCACTGGGAGAACCCCAGATTAACTCACTTATAGATTAAGACAGTAGGTTATACTAGTATCAATGCCCCAGATGTCAGAGAAAGAAAAAGCTGAACTTTCCAATATTGCTACAGACCTAAGAATTGCTGTGATTGGAATGATAGGTGGAGTTCAGTCCGGACATCCAGCGGGTTCATTGGGAACTGCAGATATATTCGCTACACTATTTTTCCACAGCATGAGAGAAAATGATAAGTTTCTGCTTTCCAATGGGCACATATGCCCCATACTTTATGCCACTCTTGCACTAAAAGGGGAAATCCCACCAGAGGATCTCAGAACATTCAGAAGGATCGATTCAAGACTCCAAGGACACCCTCACAATCTGGATCTGCCCCAAACATTGATATCGAGCGGGCCGTTGGGTCAGGGACTTTCACAGGCAGCAGGTATGGCCCTAGCTTATCAGATGGATAAGAAGCAGGGACATATCTATTGCATGACCAGTGATGCAGAGCTTCAGGAAGGACAAACCTGGGAAGCAGCTATGTGGGTAGGGACCAAAAAACTTGCCAACCTAACCTGGATAATAGACAGAAATAATATCCAGATCAGTGGAAACACTGAAGATATCCTTCCACTAGAGGACCTTAGAGCTAAACTAAAGGCTTTCAATTGGCAGGTAATAGAAGTAAACGGTCATAAGTATGAAGAGCTCAGTGAGGCTTTTGGAAAGTCTGTAGAGAATGAGGCTCCAACGGTTATAATTGCTAACACGATCCCGGGAAAGGGTGTAAAATTCATGGAGTACAAATTTCAATGGCACGGAAAGTCTCCCACAAAAGATGAGGTCATGAAATCCATATCCGAACTGGAGAGACAGAAAGTGCAGAAAAATAAATAAAAATGGACACTACGAAAATATCTAAAAAACAGCAGGCTGGAAATGCCCTTCCGATAATCATCATTTTAGGACTGATAATTGGCGCGGGATACTTTTTGATCGGGGAGGACATAAGGCTGCCCAAATTCCTAAACGGAGAACCCAAATTCGATAGGGTTGAGGGCTTCCCCAAGACTGTGTACGTCACAAAGGAGATGGAGAAAAGAAGGGAAGTCATAACCTCTGAAGAAGAGCTGAATAAATTTCTGAACGAAGTGGATGAGAATAACCAGATAGACTTCAAGGGGAAGATTAACTTTGATAGGAAAATGCTAATAGCCGTAGCATCAGCCTACTCTCAAACTGATGGGAACAAATTCAAGATAAGAAGAGCATACAAGGACGATGAAAAGAAAACTTTACTTATAGCTCTAGAGTCACAGGAGTTGGGAGAACTCTGCGAAAAGAAGGTTGATCCGAACATAATCGTAGATTTTGCCACAATAGATAAAACCGATTGGAAGATAGATTTTGAGGTACTGAAGAAGATAAACGAAGACTGTGAATAAAGATGCTCAAGACTGCCCCCCTTACTTCCAACAGAGAGGGATTCGGTGTTGGAGTTGTTGAGGCAGGAAAGAACGATCCTAACGTTGTAGTACTGACTGCAGATCTCTCGGAATCCACATGCGTGGAAGACTTCCAAAAAGCATTCCCAGATAGATTCATACAGGTGGGCGTAGCAGAGCAAAATCTTGCCGGCATTGCCGCAGGGATGGCATTGGCCGGAAAGGTGCCTTTTATGACATCTTACGGGGTGTTTAGCCCGGGCAGGAACTGGGATCAGATAAGAATATCTATCTGCTATTCAAAAGCTAATGTTAAAATCATAGGTTCACATGGCGGACTGGCTACAGGAAGAGACGGGGCTACTCACCAAGCATTGGAAGATATTGCACTCACAAGGGTCCTACCAAACATGACCGTAATAGTCCCATGCGATTATGATGAAGCTAGGAAAGCTACCTTGGCCGCAGCTAGAGTGCACGGACCTGTATATATAAGGCTTTGCAGGGAAAAGACCCCAACATTAACATCACCAACAGACGATTTTGAAATAGGAAAAGCACAGATACTAAAGCAGGGAGAGAAGGTCACCCTGGTGGGTTGCGGACCTATATTGGCAAATGCACTTGAAGCAGCAATTGAACTAGAGGAACAGGGTATCTCTTGTGAGGTGATAAACTGTTCAACCATCAAACCTCTTGATGAAAAAACACTTTTGGCGTCAGCCAGAAAGACAGGGAAAGTAATAACCATTGAGGACCACCAAATAATAGGAGGTCTGGGAAGCGCGGTTGCGGAGCTTTTATCAGAAACCTTCCCAGTAAAGATGAAAAGGCTGGGCATGAGAGATAAGTTCGGGGAATCAGGAACCTATGAAGAACTTCTTCATAAATATGAGATGGATCCATCCGCTATCAAGAAGGCTATAATAGAAATATTATTGTAGAATAAACAAGAATGAAAACCATTGATCTTCTGACCATAGGCGATACTTCTATAGATCTATTCATGAAAGTGGACAAAGATTTTGTGGACACAGAGAAGCAGGAAGATACTACTCAAATATGCTTTGTACACGGAAGCAAAGTCCCTGTCGAATCCTTCGAGACATCAATAGGTGGAAATGCACCACATGTGGGATTTGCTTGTGCGAAACTGGGAATGAGTGTGGAGATCTACACTGAGCTGGGAGATGATGCAAATGCTGAGAGAGTCATAGAGGACTTGAAAAAACACAAAATAGACACTAAGTTTTGTATCAAGAATCCAGGTACTCCCACAAACGTTCACGCAATAATAGTCCACCAAAGCGAAAGGACTATCTTCTCCTATCATGAGAAAAGAAATTACAAGTTGTATGACTGGGCCACTCCAAGATGGGTTTTCTATTCCTCACTAGCAAAAGGCTTTGATAACTTTCAGGAGGAACTCGTGAAATATCTTAAGCTGAACCCACGCATTGGCATAGCTTTTAACCCAGGAACACAGCAATTGCGTGAAGGCAGAGGAGCCTTGAAAAACATGCTTGGCGTAACGGATGTGCTATTTGTGAATAGAGAAGAGGCAGAGATGCTGACCAAAAAGGAAGCCGACCTGGAGGTGCTTCACAAGGAACTGCAAAAGCTTGGTCCTAAACTCACAGTCATAACTGAGGGGAAGAAAGGCTCAAGTGCTTATGATGGAGTTACATTGGAAAAGATGGGTATAGAGCAAGATGTAAGACCAATAGTGGACAAAACTGGGGCTGGTGATGCATACGCTGCGGGATTCCTGGCAGCGCTTTTCTACAATAAACCGTTAAGAACGGCCATGAGATGGGGGACAGCCAACTCCTCCTCGGTGATAAGGGATATAGGAGCATTGAAGGGGTTGATGACCAAGGAGAAACTAGAAAACCTAAAGTAAAGAATTTATCATTAAACATATATGAAAGATTTTGCCAAAAGAAACTCACCAGTCTTCACTGTAGGGTTGATAACTCTTCTCATATTTATAGTGATAATCGCGGCAAGCCAGAAAAAGGAAACCCAGTCACCGCTTCTGCAGGAAATAAGTGAAACCGAACTGATAGCACCTCACACCTACGTGAGGGGAAATGCCAACGCCCCAGTGACTTTGGTGATGTTCTGTGATTTCTCCGAGCCTAAGTGTGGGGAGTACTACACTTACATGGACAGTACTTATCAAGGCTATAAAGAATATTTAAAGATAGCATTCCGACATTT
>JBAZBO010000056.1:4475-5644 GCA_041671425.1 Patescibacteria group bacterium
GGACAACAAACTTCCTGCTACGGCAGCCCAAGTAGCCGGGGAACAGAACAAATTCTGGGAATATATAGAGTTGCTTTTTAAGAATACCAACACCACGAAGGAGGATCTAATAGGTCTTGGGGGTCAAATAGGCTTGGATACCCAGAAATTCTCCGATGAACTGGATCGGGGAGACTATGTAACCATAATCGATGATGACACAGAATTTGCTGAAAAGGCAGGCGTCAGGAGTACACCTGCTTTCTTTCTCAATGGGCAGAAGATGGAATTTGAAAGCACCCTGGACTTCAAGGATCAAGTAGAAGCTAAAATAAAAGAGAATATTCCACAGGTAATCTACAAACCCACAACCACTACCGTGACAAGTGAACCCGAGAATGTTGAGGAGCAACATCTGGAAGAAAGGTTATCACCTAAAGAGCTGGAGGCCAGTAAGAAAACTCTGGAGATCTCTTTCACCCCAAGTGGGTGGAACCCCCAAAACACAATGGGCTATCCCGGACAATTAGTGAAATGGACTAACCAGACAGCCCAAAATATCAAACTTGTGCAGCTATACCCAAAATTCCCTGAGCTGAATGGTGGCGTGGAGATAGCACCAGGGAGCAGTTTTGAGTTTAGACTTTATAATTATGGACTCTGGAGGTATATAGACGAATATACTGAGAAATGGGCTGAGATTTCCATCAAACGCTAAAGGCTGAGGGGCATAATTCCTTTAGCACACAATCACCACAGTTAGGCTTTCTGGCCATACATATGTATCTTCCATGTAAAACCATCGAATTGGAGAAATTGCTCCAGTATTTTTGGGGCACAATCTTCATAAGATCCCTTTCTATCTTCACAGGGTCACTTTCTTTGGTCAGACCAAGTCTCCCGGATACCCTAGTGACATGAGTATCCACTACTATTCCTTCGGTTATACCCCAAAGGTCGTTCAGGATAACATTGGCGCTTTTCCTGGCTACCCCAGGAATCTTCACAAGCTCAACCAGTCTCCTTGGCAAAGCACCGCCAAACTCAGACAGTACCACTTGCGCCGCCTTAATGATCCTTTCAGCTTTTCCAAGATGGAAATTTACACCTCTTATGTCAGACCTTAGTTCATCAAGGTCAGCAGCGGAAAAATCTTACCAAGTCCTGTACTTTCCAAAAAGCTTCCTTGT
>JBAZBO010000057.1:0-4178 GCA_041671425.1 Patescibacteria group bacterium
TCCATAGGAGCCAGAGCAGTTATTGGTTTTTTGAGGTTTTTCCAAAAGTTTGCCACGATGGGATTATACATTACCACCCCTTATATTTTTTGGAGTAGTATTAGTGCATTATGGAACCACAGTTGAAATGTCCCCAATGTAAGGCAGATGTGAGCTTAACAGACTACTATTGTCCGAACTGTGGAAATAAATTGAAAGACCAGCCTCTATCAAATTCACTCTCGAAACAGATTATGGTTTATCTATTGAGTTTCTTACTTCCACCCTTTGGTTTAGTACCAGCGATTAAGTACTTACGACAACCCGATAGGAAAGCTAAGAACATTGGTCTTGCAGCAATTATCCTGACTGTGGTGTCACTTGTAATGTCTTTCTACATAAGCATGAAATTCATAAATGTGTTTAGCGGTGGAATAAATGATCAGGTTGGGATTTACAGGAACTTAGGTTTGTGAACTTCTATGTCTATATAGTCGAATGTTCAGATGGGACTTATTATTGCGGTTATGCAAAGGATCTGAATTCCAGAATCGAAGAACATAACGGGTCAAAAACTGGTGCCCGCTACACGAAATCCCGTAGGCCTGTGAAACTTGTATATTCAGAGGAATTTCAATCTAAGTCTCAAGCTATGAAACGCGAGGCGGAGATAAAAAAGCTTTCACGAAGAAGAAAAGAAGCCCTAGTCCTTGGCCAAAGGTCAGATTAGGAGGCGCCAAGTGCTGTGATGGTACACAACAACAAGGCGCCCCACCTGCAGTACTCCCGTTTTCAGCGCTTCCTTGGACGTTCCCTGATGACTGCGATAATGTCAGCTTGGGTTAAGCTCACCGGAGGTGTTTGCCCGTCTGTGTGTATGATCCATGTGGTAAGCGTCTCATTGGTAGCCTTTCTGGTCACCACGATCTTGCATTCTCTGGACTTGTGACAAAAAGTTGCAGTTACGCTTGGGACACTTTCCAGTGTTTGAGATATGAAATCAATCGTACGGTATGCAGACTCCCTGTTGGCAGTGATCCTGGCTTCTTCCACGACTTCTGTCAGGGAATTACCTGATACATCGTCCACTAGCATAGTCTCCTCCTTTAGTTTGCCTATGTGTGACCTTCCGGACCCAGATTATCTTATGGATCAAACAAATTATCAACCCGCAGTGATTGTAGGTAAAAAGTGTGATAAATGGTTAAGCTCTGGTTGAAGTCTTCTTTGCTATCAATAGGGAAACAATCAATGCTGTTAGGTAGATAACAGAACCATAGAAGCATGGAGTCAGGAACACATTCTGGGTTGTTACACCTGAACAAGATGTCTTTTCTACACTACTAGAGGCGTAAAACTTGTATGCTTCAAATCCAAAGTTACTCCAAGCAAATATTGTTCCTGCAATCAATAAAGTCCTAAGGCCTTTCTGAGCTTTTGCTATATTCGTACCCTTCAGTTTTTTAGAAAGGATACTAATAGACCAAATGAAGGCAATAAGAAATGCAAGTGCCCCATAAAAACAGGGTGTAGTGACAGGGTTAGGGATAGTGCAGCCTGCTATTTTGGTTACGGAGCCATATATATTGTAAAAGTGGGAAAAGTCACTAAACACTGTGGTCCAGGAAAAAACTGTGCCTACAAAAAGAACAAATGTTTGCAATTTATAAAGTGCATTGTTCATAACTATCCATATTAGTCCCAACAAATAAGTATTTCAATCTTCTTAATAAAAATTCTGCACAAATTATCTAAACGTCTATAATAATGTGGTAGATAAATAGTAACCTATGGAAATACCCATTTCTCAAAAAACCCTTGAGGCTCTTAAAAAGGTCGATAGAAAGGATTTTATAAAATCAGAAAGTGATCCCTATGCCTACTATGATGTTCCCGTCTCAATAGGTTTTGAGCAGACCATCTCCCAGCCTAGTACTGTTGCCTTTATGCTAGAGCTTCTTAATCTGGAGGAAGGCATGAGTGTTTTGGACGTGGGTTCCGGGTCCGGATGGACAACTGCCCTGCTTGCCTACATTGTAGGGAAGAAAGGCAAAGTTATTGGGGTTGAAATAATACCAGAGCTTGCAGAATTTGGAAGAAATAATATGACCAAGTACATGGATCTTTCAGATGTGAATATACTGCTTGCTGAGAATGAGTTGGGTTACTCTGCCAGAGCCCCGTATGATCGAATATTGGTTTCAGCGTGTAGTGAGGATATTCCCCAAGAGCTTGTTGGACAGCTTAAGATCGGTGGGATTATGGTGATACCAGTTAATAATTCTCTTGTAAAAGTCACTAGAAGATCCAAAAACCTCAGTGATATAACGACAGATGATTACCCAGGCTTTGTATTTGTGCCTCTAAAGCGTTAGTCCTACTGCAACGAAAGATTTTTGGTACCTAGGTCTATCCCAATGATCTCGGCACCATCCTGCCCTACTATCGAATACCTTTCTCCTGAGATCTGCCCTTTTGCACTTTCCAGAGGATAGAAGCTCTCTATATGACTGCTTATATCTTTGTTGGCATATTCACTTGTAGCCACAGCATCTATCTCTGTTTTCGCTACAGTATCTATGATCTTTACGGTAAGAAAATCAGATATCTTTTTACCATCGAAATATGATGATGGTATTGGTCCCCAGATGCTTTCCATGCTGACCAGTACAAATGTTTTGCCGTCTTTAGTATCCAGGAAACTTATACCGTCCTGACTTACATCGGAGCTTCCAATTGATTCGTAAAAAGTTGATGTTAGCGAGTCTTTGGTTACTTTGTATATACCATTACTAGCCAAAGCATAATACGTATCGTTCACCTTGCCACTCATGGCTACAAACTTAGGTATATCCAAACCAAAGTCCTTTGCACCCTTGTTTATGTAGTCACTTGGATTTAGCCTATCGAACCTTTCAGTACTCCAGGAATCGGACGTGTAGTCGTATGTAGATATGAAGTTCTTACAAGCAAACTCCACTACTTTGACCTTGCCTTCCTCATCTATCATCTGAAGAGGATTATCACAGGTGGGTTTTTCTGTGTAGCCCAGATCAGCAAGTGAGTATGAGGAGGTCACTTCATTTTTTACAGTATCGTACTTGATGACAGTATCCCTGGTGGCAATCCATAAGTCGTTCCCATGGCTATATAAGCTGTTATTGGTCAGATCAAATGGTACATCTTTCAAACCCTGTATTTCCCTTTCCACTTTGCCAGTAGTCATAGCTACTATATAAATTTTGGGTTGTTTTTTTTCAAAAAAATTGCCATTGTCTGAAACATAAAGCAGATCGCCTATACTTGTGGCGGAAAAGAAATCTGGATTGTCTTGCAGAGAAGTTCGTAACAATTTGCCTGATCTCTTGTTGTACTCTGCCAGTTGATTTACACCCATGACTAATATGTTATCCCCACGGTCAAAAACCGCCCTCACATCAGCAAAGTATGGCAGGTCTGAAAGCTTTAGATTGTCAAAATCAGGATATCTATTGTATAGGAACACATTTGGGTCAAATTGGACAGTTATCTCATCTCTTGTATCTGAGGTATCAGTTATATCTGGTTTACCCCTTGTGATGTAACAATATATTGCTCCAGCCAGAGCTGTAAGTACAAAAGAGGCAACAAGTACCAAAAACACTATATTTTTCCTTCTTGGGTTTGTCGTTTGGATGTTCATGTACTAATTATACTTCCACTTGCTAGCTCTGTTTAAGGTAGTTATTTAAAAGTATCTTTGCAAGGTTCTTTTGGACAAAATGTACCCTTATCATGTTATAGGCAATCTATGGGAGAAGGCAACCTCGGCGTTTGTGTTGCAGCAGAAGTTGCCCTCATCGATAGATAAGTTGAATGGTCAGCAGTGTCCAAGCCGGTACAGCTCGAGAGTGGGCCTCTTATCCCGCGATCCTGGGGCGCTGAGGTAAAGTAGCGAGGCTACTCGTTCTGAGAACCTCATCTTCAGGATCTTAAGCTCACCACCTTTAAGTAACTCGTACTCCTCGACGGTCAAGATTACCGTGAAGAGAGAGTTGGTGGCAGCGGCGATGTTGATAAGCTCGACCAAGGGCTCCCAATTTCCTTGGTATTCCACTTGGTAACCGTTGGCCTCGATGACCACGTTGGCTACATACTTTGTCTCCTCTGTGGTCGTACTCTCGCGCACAGTTGGAAAATGCTCATTGTCAGGTACTAAG
>JBAZBO010000057.1:4202-5156 GCA_041671425.1 Patescibacteria group bacterium
TTCACCAACACTTCTTTCCCGAAATGTCCCTCTGGTAGCCAAACTGCGTAGGTTGGCCCACCCCAAAACCTGAAGTACGTTAAGTACGGATTGTACTCTTGATTGCACGCTGTCATGTCTTTCCCTCCCTATTGATATATTGACTCTGGTGTAGATTTTAGTATATGTAGGCGGAAAGGTCAAATACTACAGGGTATATTTATATATTAATATGTCTGCAATGAAATTATTCTGATACTATTGTGTATGTGAGTTTCGAAAACACCTTTGGTCCACCAAACGAAGATTCTTCATATCGAAGTGCCCCTCATCCGGAAGTTCAGAAAGCGCTTGGTGTTCTTACCGAAGGTAAAGATTGGGATTACTCGAGATTTAGATCGGTACTGCTATCTTTGGCTAAAATTGGTAGTGCCCAAGCTATTCCTGCAAGTAATAGCCCTGATAGCATCGATGTTAGTGGATGGACACCTTATGTAGATGAGTTACAAAGACGTACAGGTTCCAATGGTAAGGAACATGCAAGGGCTGTTATTGCAGATACCAGCTCTCTAAGACTTCTGATGTCTCCGGTAATTGCTGGGACAGATAATAATGTGTCAGTTCACTTTATCCTTCCGGCTGAACAGGCGAAATTTCAAAAAGCTATTGCATATATTCATACCCATACTAATGATATGACTGCACATGGTCTAAGTGATGGGGACTATCGAACGTTCTTGTTTGATCCTGATCAACAGGCCATGCTTTTGGCATATGGAAATGGCAACAGGATTATGATTTTAAAGACCTCTGTAACGCCAAATAATCTGTCTAGGGAAAGGATAGCCACTCGTATTTTGGATGCAAGAGAGGATTACTTTTTATTTGCTCCAAATCCAGTCTCTGCAGTGGTTGATTTTAATAGGGCCGTATGTAGTGAGTATGGTCTTGTGATGTACAAATCTGTTGAAGGAA
>JBAZBO010000058.1:0-5055 GCA_041671425.1 Patescibacteria group bacterium
CACCCCTTTTAGCTTTGAAGGATCTTTCAGATTAAGTGGCTCAACTTCTCTTATCTTTTTGCCGCCATTCTCATACTCCTGTATTACCAGGGCATCCCCTCTTCTGACTATGACTCGGCACCACTTGGACAGTGCGTTCACAACGCTTGCCCCCACACCATGAAGCCCGCTTGAGACCTTGTAGCCTCCACCGCCAAACTTACCTCCGGCATGTAATCTAGCATAGGCCAATTCAAGGGCGCTGACACCATATTCCTTCTTCATTTCGTATGGGCATCCCCTACCATTGTCGAATATCGCCACAGAACCGTCCTTGAAAAATTCCACTTTTATGTGGTTTGCATACCCTGCTATAGCCTCGTCCATGGAGTTGTTCACAATTTCAGTCACCAGGTGCCTAAGACCCTCCACGCCGGTGGAGCCAATATACATGCCAGGTCTCTTTCTGACTGGCTCTAGGCCTTCCAAAACCTGGATATCATCGGCTGTATAGCTTTTATATTTGTCTGCGGTGGCCATAACTTTGCTATTTTAGAGGATATCTTGCCCAGTTACAAGCGCTCTTTATATGTTCAGGACAAGGTATTCCAGAGCCAATCTCACATTTATGTTCGTTTGGTCCAAGTCTTTTGCTACTTTAAGGGTTACACCTATAGCTTCCCTATTCCTCATCACATCCTTCCTCAAAGTACCCACCCATTCCTCTAAAAGGTCCACAATATCCTGTTTTTCCATCTTCGAAGTTTCTTCTGCCCATACGAATCTATTCCCTATATCCATTGCCTGGATCTTAGCAACACTGTTCTCCGAGTCATCCTCTGGTCTTTCCAAGGACTTAACAGCTATCTTTTGGCATCTAGAGACTACTGTTTCCAAAAGTGAGTTTTCTGACTTTGCTTCCAAGATAATCAGTGCGTAGGCGGGTGGCTCCTCCAAGGTTTTCAAGAGCGCATTCTGCGCGGGTATGGTAAGGCTTTCTGCCTTTGAGACTATGACTATCTTGTGGCTTTCCTGGAATGGATACTCGGCGAGGAACTTGATCATCTCTCTGACCTGCTCAATGCTGATGTTGTTCTTCTCAGCCACCTTCTCTATTACCAGTACATCCGGGTTGGCAGGCCTGAAACTGGTGATTTTGCCTTCCAGCAAGGCATTTGCGTATTCCAACACCTTTTGTTGTCTAGAAAATCTATTCGCTCCGAATATCAATATTGAACCTTCCATGTGTTGATTATACAAAAACATGTTGTTATCATTAAACGTAGATCCTGCCTATGGATATTTTTGAAAAGAATAGATCAATAGAAGATGTCCTTTACGATAAGAAACTGATCACTGCCGACCAGCTTTCAGCAGTCAAGTTTGAAAGCGTAAACACTGGAGTTTCACCTAAAGACATAATAAAGGAAAGAGGTTATGTTAGTGATGCCGATTTTATCAAGGCATATGGTGAGGTCTATGGCTTTGATTTTATAGACTTAAACGAACTGAGGGTTGATCCTGCTTTGATGGAATTTTTGCCCGTAGCTTTGGCCAAGAAGCTAAACGCTATACCCTTCCAAGTTTCTCCAGAAGATAAACAGCTGTCTTTGGCTATGGTGGACCCGTTGGATCTACCCACGATAGAGTTTGTCGAGAAAAAGTCTGGCTATAAAGTAATCCCCTACATTGCATCAGAAGAGAGTATGAAGAAGGTGATCGAGGATCTGCAGGGTAAAGCTATTGGTGAAGAGATCAGCGCCGCTTTGGAAGAAATAAATCAGACCACTCTAAAGATAGAAGAGAATGCTGAAGAAATATCAGAGGCTACGCTTAGGGATGCGCCTATTGCAAGGATTGTGGGTATGATCTTGGAAACTGCAGTCAAGACAGGTGCTTCTGATATACATATTGAGCCTTATGAGGATAAGACGAGGTTGAGGTACAGGATAGATGGCGTGTTGGAAGAAAAAAGGACGATCCCCAAGGAAATGCATGATTCCATAGTTGCAAGGATAAAGATCTTGGGCAAAATGAAGATAGATGAGAAAAGGCTTCCGCTTGATGGCAGATTCAAGGTTCAGGTGGGCAATACATTTACGGATCTTAGAATTTCTACTCTTCCTACGGTCAACGGTGAGAAAGTGGTCATTAGGCTTTTGAAGGAGGAAGGTGCTGTTTTCTCATTCAAGGATCTTGGTTTGAGAGGTCTTTCCTTAAAGAGAGTTGAAGAAGCAATACTTAAACCAACCGGCATGATGCTAGTCACCGGACCTACAGGTTCAGGTAAAACACTCACTTTGGCGTCTGCCTTGAACAAACTCAATACAGTCAGGGTGAATATCTCAACTCTTGAGGATCCTGTGGAAATAAGACTTCCAGGTGTAAATCAAGTGCAGGTGAATGTTCAAGCTGGTCTTACTTTTGCCAACGGATTGAGGTCTTTCCTTAGGCAGGATCCAAACATCATCATGGTAGGTGAAATTCGTGATAATGAAACCGCTGAGTTGGCAATCCAGGCGGCACTTACGGGTCACTTGGTACTTTCCACTCTGCACACCAACTCTTCTTCTGGTGCTTTGCCAAGGCTTTTGGATATGGGTGTGCAAAGCTTCCTACTTGTATCTACAGTCAATGCAATAGTTGCCCAAAGGCTAGTAAGAAGGATCTGTTCTGAATGTAAAGAAGAATATGATCCTCCAGAGGAAGTGCAGGAAGATGTGAAGAGGATCCTGGAGTCTTTGGAAGCTTCTAAGGTGTCTATTGGTAAGGATGCCTCTATAGCTGAAAGCGTGAAGAAAGTAAGTACCGGGAATATCAAGCTTTATCGAGGCAGGGGCTGTGAGAAATGCTCTGGGACCGGATACAAAGGCAGATTGGGGATATTTGAGGTTTTGGAAATGAATGAGGATATAGCCCGTCTCGTATTGGAGAATGCGTCCGCAGATCAAATTGAAAAGGCTGCCATCAAAGATGGTATGCTTACTCTTATGCAGGACGGAGCATTGAGAGTAGTGGAAGGAGCCACTACCCTTGAAGAAGTTATGAGGGTGGCTAAATAAATATGGCAAGAACTGAGAACTCAAATTTCAACGTCACCGGCATACTTGAGAGAGTGGTCTCCATGAATGCTTCGGATCTCCATCTTACTGTTGGTACTCCTCCTGTGGTCAGAGTCAACCGACTACTGTCCCCGCTTTCAGATATGTCTCCCCTACTAACCGAGGATGTAGACCTTTTCCTGTCTCAAGTCCTTGATGCAGATCAGAAAGATATATTTGATGTGAATAGAGAATTGGATTTCTCTGTGGGTTTGGGAAACAAAGCTCGTTTTAGGGTGAATGCCTTCTATCAAAAAGGCTACCCATCGGTTTCTCTAAGGCTTATACCTATGATGGTGCCTAGCCTAGATACGTTGGGCCTTCCACCGGTGATTTCCTCATTGTGTGAATTAAGACAAGGATTGGTGCTAGTAGTAGGTCCTACCGGTCATGGTAAATCCACGACCTTGGCTGCCATGCTAGATAGGATAAATCAAACCCGTGCTGAACACATAGTTACCATTGAGGATCCTATCGAGTATATCTTTACGAATAAAAAATCCTTGATAGAGCAGAGGGAAATGCATACAGATACTTCTTCTTGGGATTTGGCTTTGAGAGCTGTCCTAAGACAGGATCCGGATATAGTTATGATTGGTGAAATGAGGGATCATGAAACCATGCAGGCAGCTTTGAATATTGCTGAAACAGGTCACCTTGTGTTGGCTACTCTGCACACCAACTCAGCTTCTCAGACTGTGGAAAGGATCATCAGCTCCTTCCCTGAGGAAAGACAGAATGAGGTCAGATTGCAGCTTGCCCAGATAATTGAGGTTGTTCTATCCCTAAGGCTTATGCCCTCGAAACAGGGCAAGGTAGTCCCCTCAGTTGAGATCATGCTTGCAAGCGAAGCTGTAAAAAACCTTATTCGTGAGGGTAAGACTCAGCACTTGGACAATATAATCAGCACCAGTGGGAATTTGGGTATGGTCTCTCTGGAAAGAAGCCTAGCTCAGCTTGTTATAGAAGATATTGTAAGTGAAGAAGAGGCTATTAAGTATGCTTTGAAACCAGAAGAATTCAGGAGGCTTTTGAAGTAGCATGCCCGTCTATACATATACTGCCAAGGATACTGCGGGAGGAAGAAGAGCTGGTACCGTGGATGCCAAGAACGAGAGCCTTGCGGTTGACCTTTTGAAATCCCAGAATCTCTTTGTTGTAAGTCTTCAAAAGAAACAGGTCACCTTTATTGATAGATTGATGGAAATCAGAGGGGTCTCCGAAGTTCAGCTAGTGGCTTTCACCAGACAATTCTCCACCATGATCTCAGCGGGTCTTCCTATTGCCCGTGCCTTGGAAGTCCTTGCAGAGCAGTCTGATAACGCTAAATTCAAGATGATATTAACTGATATATTAAGGGATGTTGAGGGAGGTATCTCCCTTTCACAAGCACTTGGTAGATATCGTAATGTTTTTTCCAATACTTACACTGCATTGGTAGCTGCAGGTGAGGCAAGCGGTAAACTTGATGTTATTCTGAAAAGGCTTGCTCAAACCATGGAGGCTGAGCATGAATTAAAAGCTAAATTCAGAGGTGCAATGGTCTATCCTGCTATTGTCTTTGCAGCCATGATTGGTGTGTTTGTGATCCTCATGATCTTTGTTATTCCCAAGTTGGCTGACATGTATGAAAGCATGGATGTGGAGCTGCCTTGGATGACCAAAGTCATGATCGGGGTCTCGGATATATTTGCTAACTATTTCCTAATTATATTTTTGGTATTTGTGGGCTTTGTGATCTTTGTGAGATGGTTTCTTTCTACCGATGAAGGAAAAGACATGATGTCTACCCTTTCCTTTGGGCTTCCTGTCTTTGGCAAGATAAACAAACAAAAGGAACTCACCTCTTTTACAAGGACTCTAAGCCTTCTTATTTCCTCTGCAATCCCTATAGTGGAAGCTTTGAATATCGTTGCCGAAGTGGTGAAGAATTCTACTTATAAAGAAGCAGCCCGAGAAGCAGCTCTTGCGGTTG
>JBAZBO010000059.1:0-5032 GCA_041671425.1 Patescibacteria group bacterium
CTTCCCGTTCGCTCGCCACTACTAGGGAAATGCTTAATTTAGTTTCTTTTCCTCCGGCTACTAAGTTGTTTCAGTTCGCCGAGTTCCCTTCACACAACCTATGACTCCTAAACAAGTCAGGAGCTTTCAGTTGAGGATGATCCGCACAAGGCGGACCGGGTTTCCCCATTCGGAAATCCACGAGTGATAGCGCTTTTTGACAGCTCCTCGAGGCATATCGCAGTCTTACACGTCCTTCATCAGCACAAAGACCCAAGGCATCCACCGTATACATTAATTACCTTTCAATCTCTCGATAAAATTGCACAATTGACCACTTGCGTGATCAAAAATGGACATAATATTCAGTTCTCAAAGAGCCCTTCTGCTCTAAAAAGCTTCGAAGAAAAAGTTTTCTATGCAATCCTTAAAAAACTCATTCCCAAAAGCTTTTGGTGGACCCTAGGAGGCTCGGTCACCGGTTCTCGCCTGCGCCATTCTCGCACTAGTTTCCAAGACTGCTGGTGGACCCTAGGAGGCTCGAACTCCTCACCTCAGCGATGCAAACGCTGCGCTCTACCAGATGAGCTAAGGGCCCGTGTAGCATCATCCTAACATTGCTATTGCTTTAGTAAAATATTGGAATCCAGAGCTTCTTAAAAGAAGAATGACCTTCCATTCCCGAACAGTTGTACGAGTAAGGTATCAAATGGTGGATTCGTTGTCAATAGGAGCAAAATACAAGGATGGTCCTTGGCGGATACCACACTTTTATTGATAGGGAAAGCTATAATGATGTGGCAAAGAAGGATGGTCCTTTAGTGTTAAGCACTTATAACTTGTGGTTGAGACAAAGATAGGGAAAGTTCAAAGGATCGTCCTTCAGAAACCCGATGTATAATAGAGCAGATGGACAGCATAGAAAGAGCACTTAGACTTTCTCAACAACTGCACCAGAATCACAAAAGACTTTCAGGGGGAAGCTTCTTCGAACATACTAAGCGCACTTACGAGGAGTTAGTGGCACACGGTATCAAAGATGAAAATACCCTTACAGCGAGTCTTTTGCACCATGCCTTGGATTTTCCAGGTGAAACAGAAAAAGAGATCGAAAAAGCGTTTGGCGAGGATGTTCTCGGGATAATAAAAAGGTACAAAAAACTCTCAGAATCACATATAGGCAAAGGTGTAACGGGAACCTTTAATGAGAAATACATAATCCAAGCTTACATAAACCTTTCTGAGGACCTGCGAACCTTGGTCATAAGAATTGCAGATAAGCTGGAGAATTTGAAACATTCCTGGGATCTTCCAAAAGAACAAAGAATCTACATAGCTGAAAGGGCTCTCTATCTGTACGCCCCGCTAGCAAAGATAACCTTTCTTTCCGGGTTTTCAAAAGATCTCGAAAACGAAGCTTTCAAAATACTAAATCCTAGGGAATATTTCCAGCTGGAAAAGAATATAAAAAGCAGATCAGCACAGATATATAGAACCCTGGAAGAGATTGACACTTTCCTAAAGAGTGTACTAGATGAGAAGGGAATGTCGGGCTTTGAGATAACACACAGAATAAAACATTTATACTCAATATATAGAAAAGCCAAATATTATGAGAGTATTGGAATAAATCCCGGTAAGAAGTTTGAAAATATCCACGACCTCGCAGGTATGCGTATTATTGTGAACAGTATTGACGAGTGCTACATGGTTGAGACAATCCTGAAAGATCTTTGGGATGATATTCCAGAAGAAAGAGATGACTATATAGAAAAACCCAGAAGCAGCGGATATCAATCAATACATGGAACTTACAAAATAGGCAGGAATCTTTATGCGGAAGTACAGATAAGAACTCATGAGATGAACGAAAAGAATGAATACGGCGCCACCTCACACTTGCTTTATAAAATAGGCGATAAAGGAGGAGAGTCTAAAGCCACCGAGGAATTTAAGAAGTATTTGAAAAAAAATCCCTTCTGGTTCAAAGAATTAAATTTCTGGGAAGCGGAAAAAACTCTAAGTGAATACAAACCTGCTACTCCCTTCAGTGAAAATATCTATACATTCACCCCAAAGGGGGACATCATAGAATTACCAGTTGGAGCAACACCAGTAGATTTTGCCTATTCGGTCCACTCAAAAATTGGCCATAGCTGCGTGGGCTCAATAGTGAATGGAAAAATCTCAGCACTTGATAAAGCTCTAGAGAACGGGGATCTGGTAGAAATTAAGACTATAAAAAGCAAGAATAAACCAAGCACTGACTGGCTTAATTTTGTGAAAACCAAGAAGGCCAGAGATGGTATTAGGAAGGGCTTATCCAAATGAAATATCCCAATGTCACACTTGAATTGAACATAAACCTAGACAAATGGGCAGCCCTAGAATTCCTAAAGGAAAACAAGGACTCATATGTAGATGCGTTTTACATAGAAAATGAAGAGAAAATAAAAAGATCATTAAGCAAAGCCCAACAAGACTGGGATATTATCCGTGGCGATTACTTCTTAGAAGTTAACAATCTTTTTGGCATCTCATCTTTGACAAGTGATAAATACACAGGATATCTGTCTATCTTTAACTTTAACCCAAGATTCTTGGATACCAAGACATTCCAGTTCTACTATAAACATCCTGAGGGAACGAACTACTGTATAGCTCATGAGTCTATGCATTTCATGTTCTATGACTATATAAAAAAGTTCGGATTCACAGATGAAGATAAGGTTTGGGAGCTGTCGGAGATCTTCAACGTCATTGTGCTTGCACTTCCTCAGTTTGAAGAACTAACTAAAAACCCAGATCCAGAACCCCATAATGAGCACAGGAACATGATCGGGAAGTTTAAAAAACTGCATGAAGAGGCATCCGACTTGGACAGCTTTATTACAAGGTCTTTTGATTTGTTACAAGAGTAGTTCGTGATATCATATCGGGGTATTTTAGGGTGATTAGCTCAGCTGGTTAGAGCATTCCTCTGATAAGGGAAAGGCCCCTGGTTCGAGTCCAGGATCACCCACCATCCTTCGCTCTTCGAGCTACGGATGGCAAGCCAATCCTCTTTCACAAGAAAATCTTTGCACATAAATAAGTAGTACTATATATTTCTCGCTATCTGATATAGGAGGGGGGATGAGAGACAAAGTGTGGGGCATGATAGGGGCGGTAATCAGCTGGATAATCGTAACCGCTTTAATTGTCTGGGCGTGGAAGGAGGGGGTACCTCTTGTCAGAGTGTTGATGATCGTGTTGGGAGTACTGAACACGTTAAGCATTCTCACAGACATGGCCATAATCCAGTCCATAGAAGGAAAAGTGAGAACGACAGAGGGCATGTTAATCGGGGCCGTTGGTTTTGCCCTTGCAGCCTATATCCTGGTCGCTTTCTTGTCAGTGATTCCTTACGCATTTGCGGAATTTTATTGGCCAATAGAGGAGGACAAAAAATAAGGCGTTTCTTTCAATCATTGGGTTGGGGAGACGCCTTTTTGCATTTTAGTAAATTGCGGATTATATTCGAGCAAGAGACAAACGTTCGTAAGAAAACCCAGGAGGTACGGCAATGAGTATGGACCCAATGAATATGATGGTTCAAACGATGAGACTGGGAGTACTAATCGGAACTCTCCTAAGGGGGTTTCTGGTCAAGTGGGGTGTATGTAAACAGCCTCCTCAGGGGACTTTTTGGTGTTAAGGACGTTACATCCTAAAGAGAGGACAAAAGTGAACGGTAGAAGGGTCTGGTTCAATTTCTCCTTAGCACTGGTGCCCTTTCTGTTGATAGGGCTTGTGGCGTACTGGATATTGGCCATGGTTGGCGTGGTGAAACCAAAACAACATCTGGACGACGTCATGGCCACCACACTACCAGGACCGGATTGACACAAAAAGGGCAGCCCCCGCAAAAGCAGAACTGGGCTGTCCTTTTTCTTTTTCAATATAAAAAACAATAAAAATAGGTCTTGAGAAATTAAAGGTGAAAAGAATGATCGTGTGCGGATTTAAAGCCAATCCACGAACTAATCCTAAGCTTACCGTGAGGGTAAACTAAGCTTACTACTTACAAGTCATTGGATCGTTTACCTGTAAGAGGTGTCCTTTTTTTCGATAGGCTTTCTACACGCGAGGTGTAGTCAAGTGACTACCGATCAAGGTCACTATGTTTTCTCCCTTAGAAAGGAGGTGATCCAGCCGCAGATTCCCCTACGGCTACCTTGTTACAACTTCTCCCTCATCACTGATTCCACCGTGGGTCCGCCGAAGCGGAACTTAGGATGGCCCCAGCTTTGCTGGAGTGATGGGCAGTGTGTGCAAGACTCGAGAACGTATTCACCGTAGTATAGCTGACCTACGATTACTAGCGATTCCAACTTCATGAAGTCGAATTGCAGACTTCAATCCGAACTGAGACGCGCTTTAGAGATTAGCACTGTGTCACCACATAGCAACTCTTTGTACGCGCCATTGTAGCATGCTTCTAGCCCCAGACATAAAGGCAATACTGACTTGACTTCGTCCCCACCTTCCTCCCCGTTACCGAGGCGGTTCCGCTAGAGTGATACAACTAGCAGTAGGGGTTGCGCTCGTTAACCCACTTAAGGGCACGCCTCACGGTACGAGCTGACGACAGCCATGCAACACCTGTGAAATCCCTGTTGACAAGCAACAACTCCACCCTTTCAGGCGAAGCATAAGGAAACCATGTCAAGTCTGGGTAAGGTTCTCGGGTTATCAGCCAATTAAAGAGCATGCTCCACCGCTTGTGCGAGTCCCCGCCAATTCCTTTGAGTTTTAATCTTGCGATCGTACTCCCCAGGCGGCCTGCTTAACGCGTTAGCTTCGACGCTCCGCCAGAGGCGGAGTATCCAGCAGGCATAGTTTACAGCGTGGACTACACGGGTATCTAATCCGTTTTGCTCCCCACGCTTTCGTCTCTTAGCGTCAGTACAGCCCCAGACAGTTGGCTTCCCCCTTGGTATTCTCCATGATATCAACGCATTTCACTGCTACACCATAGATTCTACTGTCCCCTAGCTGACTCTAGTAATGC
>JBAZBO010000060.1:0-4935 GCA_041671425.1 Patescibacteria group bacterium
CGGCGGGAGTTCCCTCCTACAAGTCTTTATTGGGTGTTGGTGGGTAGAGTCGAAATCTACTTTTGTGTATGTTATACCCAATTAATTATAAATTGCGGTTCTTAACAGAAACCGAATAGGAGAAAACTATGGCAGACTTCTTTGACGACAAACCCCTCGACTCCACAGAGGATAAAGTAGTGGAAAAAATTAAATTAGGTGATGAGGAATTTGACCCCTCGGAACTTCAGGAGATTGTTAATAAAGGAAAGTGGGCAAGAGATATAGAAAGTAAGCAGAATACCAAACTTGACCGACTAATGCCTGAGTACACCAAGGCCACTCAACGTCTTAAAGAGTATGAGGAAAAGGAAAAAACTTGGATTGAGAAACAGGAACAAAAACTATTACAAACTCCGTCCACCGAACTAAGCGAAGAAGAACTAGCGGCACAAGCTAAAATTCAAGCTAAGAAATTAGGATTAGTAACGGTAGATGATATTGACTCCTATATTACTCAAAAGATAACTTCTACCCAACAAGCCAATGAGCTTCTAGATGACTGTCGTAAATACGAAAAAGAGGTCAATGGTGAAGATGGTAGACCCAAGTTTGATATTGAAGAGGTCTTGACCCATATGAAGGAAACTGGTATCAAAGACCCATACAAAGCCTATAAAGACAAGTATGAAGACCAAATTGATAAATGGAGGGAAGACCAATTATTAAAAGCTAGAAAACCAGGTATCTATACTGAAACAGGGTCGAGTGGAAATCATGAGCCCCAACCTGTTAAATTTACTAAGAACAACCTTCAGGACGCCCTGACGGAAGCTCTAAACTCCGTAAAGGAGTAAAGTTAATTAAAAATATGGCTGGCGTAAAGAAAGGAAACATACCTTGGAATAAGGGTGTAACTGGATATAAAACTAGCAAATCTGGTGGTAAATGCGATAACACCGGCAGAACGCACTTTAACATGGGACATATTCCTTGGAATAAAGGAAAACATTTTGTTATGTCCGAAGAATGGAAAGAAAATATACGCAAGGCGACTGTCGGTGTTGATCATAATAATTCTGGTTATAAACATACTGATGAATGGATAAGTCAGAGGAAGAAGTGGGCGGATACCCACAAACATATTTTGAGAAAAGCAGGATTGGCGGGTAGTATGACATTACGTAAACGTAACCCTACTAATTTAGAAGTAAAAATAGGTCAGGAATTAGACAGAGTTGGTATAAAACACCTATCCCAATACTTAATAAATAACAGATTTTGTGTCGATGAATATCTACCTGAACACAATATGGTTATTGAGGTTGATGGTAAATATTGGCACGATATGGACAGAATAATTAAAAAGGATAAAGCTGAAAATGCTTATTTAAGTAAGTGTGGCTACAGAATAATTCGGATACCTGAAAAGGACGTATCGAGTTTTTCTGCAGCTTCGCTTTTAAGCGATTTAATGGCTGTAAACATTTAATTTTTTAAGGGGGTGAACAAAAAATGGCTATTGCTTTAAGTGATGTTTCTAATGCACTTCAAAAAGTGATCATGCCCTATATCAGGGACAATTTCCCAAAGCAGACCATCCTGCTCGATCAAGTTAAAAGAAACGCTGGTGTTTCTTTTGTGAATGACAAGTTCTACGCTTCAGTGCGTTCTGGTCGTCATGGCGGTGTCGCAAATTTATCTAGCGATACTTCTAAATTGATTTCAGGAAAGGCTTCTATTGGGCAAGCCTATGTCAATACCAAAATTTTGACTGGGACCTTCGATATATCGGACTTGACTATAAAAGCTACCAAAACTGCCAAAGGCGCTGTGGAATCACAGTTAACCTGGCAAGCTGAATCATTGGTGAGTGATTACTCACGCAGTGTAAACAGACAGTATTTTATGGACGGTTCGGGTATTATCGCTCAAGTGTCCTCTTCTGCTAACGCTTCTGTAGTTCCTATTATGCTCCCCAACGCCTCATGTGACGATGGTGCTGCTTTGAACCGCTACGGTGCTGTTAATGGTGACATTACTCCAACTAAGTACCTCGCCGTTGGTCAGATTTTGGCTTTCGGTACTGCTGGTGCTGATTTGGGTACTGTTGCTGCTATCACTAATGGTAGTGGAACCGCTTTAGGTTCTGTTACTGTTACTGGTGCTCCTGCTCACGCTACCGATGATTCTATTGGATTCGTCGATGGTGGTGGTGGAGGATTTGGTACAGCTGATATTACCGGTCTTGGTCAGGCTTTGTCTGATGCAACCGCTGATTATGCTAACCTAGCAAGAACGACAACTGGATGGACTCCTTATACTGGAACGGCTTCTGCTGCTCTAACCTTATCCGCGATGGAAGATGCTTATCTTTCAGCTCGTGAGTATGGTGCTATGGGTGACAAGTATGCTATTTTCATGAACAAAACTCTTTACAAAAAGTACGGTGATTTACTTACCGCACAAAGGAGAAATGTTAATGAATCCGATTTATTGGGAGGCTGGACAGGTCTTGAGTTTGCTGCTGGTGCTGGTAGAGTTGGTGTATTCCTAGATTACGATGTACCGGATGGTGAAGTCTTAATTGTCAACCTCGACACTCTCACAATCTGTGAGGCTGCTCCGATGGAATGGATTGAGAATCCTTCTTCTGGCTCACTAGTTCGTACGACAGATTACCTGACTTATCAGTCTACAATGGCGTGGTACACTAATTTATTGTGTCTATGTCCAGCTGCTAATGCTCGTCTTATGAATAAAACCGCATAAGCTAAGTTTTGGTTGCTGTTTGCTTAGGAGTCAAAAAACAGCAACAACGAAGGGTGTGGTCAGGCAGGGTTCGACTCCCTGCCCCTTCACAATGGAAGACAGATCAACTTACAGACAGCTTTTCGATACACCAGATAGGGATTTTTCGCCTAAACGCAACAAAATAATCATTGAAAGAACAATCAAGAAGTACGAGGATAAGCAAAGAGAGAAATTTGAATTGTTTAGAAATGGTATTGGTGAACGATCAGAGGCGGTAGTATCCTTTTGGAAGCATATCGATCAAAAAGGTAGCGGAGATATTAACAGATATTTCACTCCTAAAATGCTGGCACACCTTCGCGGTGCGGACATAATTGACAGCCTAAGAAACAAATTAAACGTCATTTCTCGTCCCTCACCTATCTATATTGGGGACGGGTTGGTCAAGAACTCAAAAGGTGTTATAGTTGGTAGAGAGGTATCAAATGTCAAGAAAAAATTGCAACGCCAGAAGAAACTGGGTTAAACAATACTCTTTCTTTGATATTTGTCGTAAAATGGGAATAAACCCACGTCAACGATTAATACTTCGCCGTTATATTGTTAAAAGATCAGGAGGTGAGGATTAATTTATGGGACAAAATATAGGATTAGGTAAAACAACTCCTTATCTAGCTTGGGGTGGTAAAATACAACCCACAGAGATAGATGAGTGTAGACAGGCTGTTTATTTGAAAGTTGCGGGTGCAGATAGTGCTATCATGAATGCTTGTGCATTAGGATCAGTTACTTCGGCTACCGGAACAATCACTCTCGCTTACCCAGACTATCCTCGAAATTTAATGGTTTCCTTTAAAGAAACTGGTGGAACTGTCTGTGATGCCACAGCCACCGTTACTGGAAAGGATCAGTTCAATCAAACTATTAGTGAAGAATACGCTTGTGTATCATTGGGTACAACTTCCGTTTCCGGAACTAAGGTTTTTGGTCAGATTACTGCTATTTCAGCAGTCGTCGGATCATACGGAACTGGTGTTGTCGATTTGAGAGTAGGTTACGTCATTGGTGCTGGTACTGCTAAGTTTGGTTTGCCAAACAAGATTAAGGCAGCTACTGACG
The DNA here is from genome assembly GCA_041671425.1 of Patescibacteria group bacterium. Classification (GTDB taxonomy): domain Bacteria; phylum Patescibacteriota; class WWE3; order UBA101185; family UBA10185; genus JBAZBO01. The sequence continues at coordinate 3,853 of JBAZBO010000060.1, forward strand.
TTAAACGGGTAACTTGGGTTGACAATGGAGTTAATACTCCAGGTACAGTTGTAGTTGACACGACTAATCATGCATTTACTGCTGGTGGTGCTATTACTGCCGCACAGGACGATTTCATAGTTTGGTACAAACCAAATTATAATGCTGATGACGAAGGTCAAACATACGCTGGTACAAGTTCGCTAGTAAGTTAAAGTTCGCCAAACATTAAACTCCGTCTTTATTGGCGGAGTTTTTTGTGATATTATCTACCCAGTGAAAAAACAACCGATTGGAGCATTCACGATTGCATACGGAGACCCTGTAAATTTAATGTACGCAGGGATGATGGCTAACAGTCTAAGATACTTTCACCCAGAAATTCCACTAATTGTCTATACTGACGATGATGTAAATGAGATAAAAGAGGAACGAAAAACTTTCAGAATGTATGCTAAGTTTGGTGCTAGGATGGCCAAGTCTTATGAAACAGTTATCCAAATAGACAACGATTCAATAATCACCGGCACTCTCAACCATTTCTTAAAAGACAACACCGCTTCACTATTCGGAGTACTCAACAACAACGATATTGACCCTAAACTAACGATTCACGACATTCCCCCACAAGTCTACCTAAACGCTGGATTTATCATGGTTCGTGGTGAGAGATTTTGGAATTGGTGGGATGAACTAAATCATCGAATGTATTTTGATAATTACCGTTTTGGGGAACAAGATACATATAACATGATTTTCCACTACGGAGACATAAAGGGAAAGGTTTTGGATTACGATTTCTCTCCTTGCTTGCATGGTCTAATTCATAAGGGTAAGTGGGATAAGTTTGAAATGAGAGGGAAAGATTTAGTTTTACCCAAAGAGTTTGCTGGGAGTAAAGAAGACAAAATAATAAAAATAATTCATTGGGCTGGTGGACAGATACCTAAAATGAATTTCCACACCTATTTCAAACCTGATGTTGTTACTCGTTTAAAGGAGTTAACCAGTGACCGAAAATAAACCCGAGGTTGATAAACTTAGAATCTTATGGAACTCCAATGCTCCGTTTGCCCATTCGGGTTACAGTACTCAAACCAGAGA
>JBAZBO010000061.1:0-4933 GCA_041671425.1 Patescibacteria group bacterium
GACGCTCCTGAGACTAGAGCAGCTTATTCAAGACAGGGGAAAGCAATGATAGGAAGTAAAAGGACAGAAGAACAAAGAAAGAAAATGTCTGATTCTAAAAAAGGCAAAAAACTTTCTATTAATGCTTATGCTCCAGAGTCAATAGAAAAACGTAGAATTAAACTTTTAGGAAGGAGTCATACTCCAGAATCTAATCAGAAAAGAAGTGACTCACAAAAAGGAAAGGAGTTTAGTGAATCTCATAGGATTCATTTGACAGAAAACATTAGAGAAAGAGTTAGAAGTGGCAAGCATAATTGGTATCGTGGAGGAATAACTTCTGACCCCTATCCTTCTGAGTTTGGCTCTTTTCTAAAACGTCAAATTAGAATTAGGGATAATCATAGGTGTAGATCGTGCGGTGTGAATGTATATTGTAGCAAGTTAGGCCATGTTCATCATATTGATGGGAACAAGCAGAACTGTGATCCTTCTAATTTGATGTTACTTTGCGCAACTTGTCATAATGCTGTTCATAGTAGAATAGGTTTGATAAGTCCTTATATAGAAATGCTTAAGTCTAAACTCTATAAGTGAATCTAAGAATAGTCTCATGTAAAAGTGAGACTATTTTTGTTATACTGAGGGAAAGGAAAAATTTACTATGGAACCATGTCCACATTGTAAGCAACTCGGCCAAGGATTTTTGATGAAAGGGGAAATGGTAGGAAGAACAGAATCTTTTTATGATGAGAATGGTAACTATTCTGAGTTGAATATGGATCAAGCTCATTGGAAGAAAATACCTTCTGTAGTTCGATGTGCTGGATGTGGGAAAATACGAAGGGACGTTATCTTGGAAAATGGAAAAATATGTGAAATTGCTTGACAAGTATATTATTGTTATGCTATTATGAATGTGCAGTTCTCCTTGGTGGTTCTCCAATCCTTTCTTGGTCATCCCTAACCGGATATGGATTGAAACCTTAACGGTGTCCGTTTCTTTGCCTAACCCTAGCTCCTTTGCCGACCTAAACTCTCACCCTATTCCTTTCTGGTGAGAGTTTAGTGTATAATAAGGGCATGGAGTAAATAATATGGAAATGACAGAAATAATCACAAAAGATTTACACTTAGCCGCTATCCTGGTTTCTTATGGGAGCCAGATTGTATCGGTAGATAAGAAAGATCCTAAACGTCAGCATTTTCATTTCGATAAGCTTCCTTTATACGTTTACATCTGTGATAATGCTAATGAACCTATGCCAGAGAGAGTGAATGATCTGGCAGAGATCAAGTCGTATTTCATCTCTAAGAAGCTGTTTTTCCCCCCAAACTTCTTAGATTGTTTGCGTTCTGTCAAGTCAGCTTTGTTTGCGGAGTGAGATATGCCCTATACTGTAGAGAATGGTCGCATGGTTAATGAATTGGGTGAGGTAGCTATTCGTTGGAATGTGCTTACACCCAAGCAGGTAAATCTCGGAACTAAAACCTACTACTTCAACATCAAAATGGACATCTCTCTGTGTTGGGTAAAGCCAGAAGATATAGATAAGATTCTGGCTGTGAGGGTGTCTTGCTGTGGAGGGACAATGAATCAATCTTGTCACTTGGCAAATGAATTAGATGTCAAGAGATGGTTAGGAATAAGTATATGGTAATCTTCACAGAGGAAGAATTAGGTCAGTTCAAAACGGTTCAACTACGCCGGTTAGCAGATTATTATAAGGTGGTGTATAATACTTCTACCAGTAAGAGTGATCTGATCAAGAAACTCTCTGAAGTATTGAGCCAACCGGGTTCGTATGAAAAGGTTGAAAGTGATACAGAGCCTCAGATGAGTGTAAGGGTTAGAAGAATTATGGTAAGCAGTAAGGAAGGTAAAGATGGAAAACAATAGTTGGACTGCTGATGGGATCGTAGCAATTTCGGGTTTTGTAGTGTCTCTGGTGTTTGCTTATTTTCCAGGGATTGAGGCATGGTTCAATGGTTTAGATGCAAAGAAAAAGCCATTGGTGAATCTGTTTACAATCTTTGGGATTGTGGTTATTCGATTGGCCTTGATGTGCAAGATTGATACAGCATGTTATGAATCACAATACCAAATAGCTTTTGCTGCTTTCATTGCTGCTCTGGTAATTAACCAAACCACATTCCAGTTTGGTGTAAAGCAGTTCAAGAAATAATATGGAACCCCAACAGGTATTGGCACTAATCCGATTAGTAATTGTTATTGCTGTTTTGATTGTGCTATTCCGTAATCGGTGTGTACCAGGAAACATTATGCTTTCTATGCCTTATATTGCCTGGATGATTCATGCTGTTATGTATCTTCTGGCATATCTTATTCTAAATTATTTAGATAGGGTAAATCCAGTATTCTTCAATTTATGGAGTGCCGCCCTGCAAATTCAAGGGTATCTCACTGTTCTTATTGTTGAGGTTGCAAGGTTCTATAGGCAAAAAGGAAAACAGAAGGGGGTAGACATTGGATGCTAACTATACAGCCATCATTGTTCCAATAGTAGTTGCCTTAGTTGCGGCCTCCCCTGGTATCTTAGCTCTATGGAGGCAAGCGAAAGTGGATGAAAAGAACCAACCTCAACTGGATATCAATGAGGGTATCCAGGCTAGTAAGGACGCCTCTGAAGTCATCAAACAGTATTCTGAAGAAATGAGACAAATTCGGAAAGAGTTGCGAGACACCAATGCTGAGATTGCTATTTTACGTGGTAAAGTAGCTGAACAGGATGTCTTGATTTCTGAATGGAAAATAGGGATTTCTCGTCTGATTGCTCAATTGATCTCTTTGGGTCATAATCCTGTATGGGAGCCAAAAACCAGACCTCTAAAGGCTGAAGGAGAATAGTGTGGCAATAAAAACAGTTTTGCTTGTGCTGGCTGTGGTTTGCTTCTTCATCAAGGCCATCTCTGTAGACACTGGAAGAATTGATTGTTTTTCATTAGGTTGGATGTTCGTGGTGGCTTCTTTATTGTTCTAACCTAATACTAATGTACATATCACATTTCGTGCTATAATAATGGGTATAGAGATATACCCATTATGTTATTATGTGACTATTCCACAGTCGCTAAAAGCGGCGTAGCTTCTACCGGTCGAAGCCGGAAGCTCGCTAGTCCACGAGCCAGAATATTTAAAGCTGCATTTAGATCACGACTAAGTTCTAAACCACAATGAGGACATTTATGTTTTCGGACAGACAAGTCTTTGGGAACGATCTCACCACAACCAGAACACATTTGCGTTGTGTTTCTAGGATCAACCAGTACAATCCCGCGCCCGGCTTCTACCGCCTTGTACGTGGTGAATTGTACGAATCTGCCCCAGGCTACATCCGCTATGCCCCGGTTGATGACTTTGTCCCCTTTGGCTTGCATCCTCACAATATTCAAATCCTCAAAGGCGATGAATTGATAAGCGTTCACCAACTTACGACTTTCCTGGTGCGCAAAATTCTTACGGCGGTTAGTTTGTCGCTGATAGGCATGTCGCAAAGCATGAATCGCTTTCTTATGGTCAGGACTATTTTTCTCAAGTCTCTCTTTCTTTCGTTGAAGGCGGGCGATGTCTTTTGCATCTTCTTTCATCCAGCGTTTACGCGCTATTTCGTTTCCATCCGAAAAGACAGCAAATGTGGTCAGCCCCAGGTCAATTCCAACTACCTTATCTGTCGGCGTGAGAGGATGGTCCTTAACTTTACAAGAAAAGGAGGCAAACCAATTTCCAATCCTGTCACGCCGGATGGTGAGCGTTTTTATTTCTCCTTCAATCGGACGGTGTTGAACAATTTTCAACACACCAATTTTAGAAAGGCTCAGGCCGTTATCGAGCAGATCAAAACCAGATTGCTTGAAAGTAAAACTATCATAGCGCCGAAAACTCTTGAAGCGTGGATAGCCTGGTTCTTTTGATTCTGCTTTTACCCTGCGAAAGAAGGCTTTGAAAGCCAGATCAACACGCTCTTGTGCGTTCTGCAAAATCTGAGAATGAGCCTCACGCAGTTCTGGTTTTTCCACTTTCCAGCCGGTCAAGAGTTTATTCGTGTCATATAACGAAAGTGCTTTTTGTTCTTGTTCCCAGGCGTTCTTGCGGGTTTCCAGTGTCTCGTTATATACCCAACGGCACGCATCCAGTGTCTTAGTGAGCAAGATGCGTTGGTGTTCAGTTGGGCGAAGGCGAAACTGGAAGGTTTTTTGCATGTTTTGATTATACTCGAATTTTACATAGTTTACAAGCTGCGTAAAATTCTGGTATAATCAAGGAAAGTGTTTTATCTACGGGATCGAAATCCTGTGGCTTTCATGAGATAAAATTCAAATATGTAAGAAAGGAATAGTATGGCAAAGATTGGTGTCTTGGGTCCAAAAGGTAGAGTAGGTAGTTTTCTTGTAGCGAATGGTTGTATTCCAGTAGATGTAAACATTGCCAATAAGAAAGAGTTGGAGATAGCTAGTTTAGATGACTATGATGTGGTCATTAATTGTGCAGCTATTACAGATGTGGATAGTTGTCAGCATCCAGAAGGAAAGACAACACAAGACTATTTGAACGCTGTAATGGTAAACAGTCGGGCATTAGATTATATTCGTTCATCTTTTTCTGGTAGATTAATTCACATCAGTACCGATTATGTTTTCAAGGGGGATAAGGGACCCTACATTGAAAACGATAAACGTGATCCAGTGAATGATTATGGGTGGACTAAATTGGGTGGGGAGATTAATCTGGAAACTTACCCCGAAGATTTAGAGACTGTAATTGTTCGGACAACTGGATTATATGGTTCAGAAAGAGATTTTGGTTATTATGTATGGAGTAGGTTAAATGGTGGGTATGATGTGCCCGCTTCAAAAGAGTTATGTGGGAATCAAACATATATCCCCCATTTCTGTGAAGCCTTGATGTTTCTTGCTCATGTGGAGGAAATGGAAA
>JBAZBO010000062.1:0-4919 GCA_041671425.1 Patescibacteria group bacterium
AAGAGTTCAAGTATGAGATAAATGGCAAAGACTTCTTTATAAAGGTGATCAAGATTAATAGTTGTGAGTACTTAGGGTATAATCTTTGAAATATGAAGCTCTCCGTTGTTATTCCCGTTTATAACGAGAAAGATACACTGCTTGAGATACTAAAAAGGGTTGAGAGTGTCACTGACATTGAAAAGGAGATAATCATGATAGATGATGCCTCCAAGGATGGGTCCACAGCTATTATGAAAAAGCTAGCCGGGGAGAGACCTGACCTCAAAGTATTATTCCACGAGAAAAATCAGGGAAAAGGCGCTAGCCTGAGAGATGGTTTTCAGGTTACTACTGGGGATTATGTGATAGTGCAGGATGCAGATCTGGAGTATGACCCCAATGACTATCATGTTCTACTGAAAGCTTTAAAAGATTACAAAGCGGATGTTGTTTATGGATCAAGGTTTTCCGGTAGATATGAGGATATGTCCAATCTGCATTATTTTGGGAATAAATTGCTGACCATTATAACCAACATCTTTTTTGGGGTAATGCTGACTGATATGGAAACCTGTTACAAACTTATGCCCGGAGATTTTGTTAGAGAAGTGGAGATAGTGTCCAACAGGTTCAATTTCGAGCCTGAGATCACGGCCAAACTTCTAAGGTCTAAGCTAAAAATTGTTGAAGTGCCCATCTCTTACAAGGGAAGGTCTTTTAGCGAGGGCAAGAAGATCACTTGGAAAGATGGTATATCAGCTCTTGCTACCCTTATAAAATTCAGGCTCTTTGGGTGATGAAATATATCAAAAGCAATTTCTTATTCATACTGCTTGTTGTACTCTCGTTTGGCATATTGATTGTAAACATAAAGATCAATATCTTTAGGTATCAGAACTTTGATTATGGCAAGTTTGACCTGGGGAATATGACTCAGATGGTTTGGAACACTATGCATGGAAGGTTTATGTACCTAACTGATTACTTTGGTACGAATATGCCTAGATGGGCAATGAGTCATGTGGATCCCATACTTGTTATGTTTGTTCCCCTCTTTGCGATATGGCAAAGTCCTCTTACCTTGGTTATTTCCCAATTGGTCTTGATCACTTTTTCCAGTCTTTTGGTTTACGCCATAGCTTTTCTGAAGTTAAAGTCCAAACTGGCTGCGTTTCTCCTGGGTGTCTCTTTTCTTTTGTATCCTGCGGTAGGGTTTATCTTAGCTTGGACCGGATTTCATGGTGTGAGTGCGGTTATTCCATTTTTCCTTGGTGCCTTCTACGTCTTTGAGAATATGTATATGGAAAAACGATTCACGCGAAAAGGCCTCATTGTTTTCTGGATATTGCTGGTCCTTTGTATGATGGGTAAAGAGCAGATCCCCCTATATGTCTTTTTGTATGGCCTATTCATTCTTGTTTTTAGGGAAAAGAAGAAGCTTGGTATATCAATGATGGTGGTCGGTTTTGTCTGGTTTGCTCTGGCTTTCTTCGTGATAATCCCAAAATATGCTCACATAAGAATAGGAGGCTACGATAAGTTTGCGAAGTCTTTGGATATGGACACCTCGCTCACAACTAATGTTTCAAAGCCCAATTATTTTATGAGTAGGTACGAGGAGTTTGGTGGTTCATACAGTGAGATGTTTGTTAATATGCTTTTGAACCCAAAGAAAGCCGCCGTTGTATTTTTTGGAGGGGACAAGGCTGACAATCTCAGCAGGACTTTCCTGCCATTGGCCCTATTACCTTTGGCCCACCCCTTCCTTTTGATTATTTCCTTTCCTGATTTTTTGATAAATTACATGACCACGGAAGCTGGTATAGGAACATCAGAGATATACAACCACAGAGTTTCCATGATCATTCCGGTGCTTTTTATATCGACGATCTATGCAATTGCATTTCTTTCATCCACTACCAAGAACTTGGAGAAGAAAATGACCCTCCTTCTTTGTGCTGTAGTTGTACTGTTCAATGGTTATACGTCGTACAAATACAACAACCCAGTGTATCTTTGGCTGACCCAGGCTGTTCAAAAGAGGTTGTCTCTTGTAGGGGTAGCTTTTGCCAAGACCGACACTAATACCATAAAGGAAGATCTTAAGGTGGGAGATGTAATAAAGCTTTCTCCTCTGGAGAATAACGATAGAGAGTGTGCTAAGAAAGTTGTCAACGCGATACCTGATTCAGCCTCGGTATCCGGACCCGACTATTTGGGTGCACATCTTTCTATGAGAGAAACTTATGCAATATTCCCGGCTTTGTATAAAGAGGCTGATTATGTGATCGTAGATGTTTTCTCCAGGAAGATAATAACTATATTGGACGCTGACGTTTCGTTGATAAGAGATGTGGTGGAGGACATAGTTAAGGATGAGAACTATAAACTTGATCTTGGTTGCGGCAACCTCTTTGTTTTCAAGAGAGTGGGTCCACATAACAAGGCTGCTTTACTTCCTCTTCAGGAAAAGTTCAGATATGATGAAAAGTACAACCTTGAGGTGTTCCAAAGTCTTACTGTTGTGGACTATGAATTGCCTGAAAGCATCACTCGCGGAGAGAATGCGCAAGCCCGAATGGTCTATACAAAAAGGGATAATGACTCCCTAGATGGCTACTTCCTTTTTATGAGCTTTTTGAACAAGGATACAGGGGAGTTATATCAGATGGCTAACCTGGCATCCTTTGGGATGTACCAGCTTACCGACTGGGTAGAAGACCATTATTTTGTTGAAGACCTTGAGATAGCTTTGCCAATGTATCTTGATCCGGGAGATTACAAGGTGTTTGTTGGTATGTCTAATATCATACGAACCAGAAGTATGTTCCTAGGTGATGTAAAGGTCTATTGATCTTTCACTTGTGCTTTTATAGTTTCCTAAAGGTATAATGTATCGGTTATGAAAGACCTTGCAAAATGGCAGATCATCAGTTTTGCGTCCAGGGCAGTGGCCATGTTCATGGGCTTGATCCAGAGCTTCATCATAGTCAGGATCTTGACGGTGGGTGAGTGGGGTATAGTCCAACTGGCAGTTTCTATTGGAGGAGCATTTGGGATCTATCAGCATTTGGGCTTGGTTTCGGGTTCTACCCGGGAGATATCTTCTGCCAAGAGTGATACTGAAATCTTCAAGATATTCCTTACGGGTATTCTGATAAGGTACTGTGTAACGATCCCTATTTCGATATTCCTTTTCTTTGGTGCCCAAAACATCGCTCTTTCCAAGTACAATGACCCCGCCCTTATTCTACCCGTGAAGATCTACGCGGGTATCGTACTACTCCAGGGTGTTCAGGGTCTATTCAATTCTGTTATTTCCGGTACCAAAAGGTTCAGAAGTTTATTCCTGTACCAAGCATTGGTCTCAGTTCTAAGCGTTGCCATATTTGTTCCTTTTGTATATTTTTTGAAAATAAACGGTTACTTTTATGCTCTCCTAGCCTTTGATGCTATATGTTCCTTCATCTTGGGATACATCGCTTTTAGGCCATTAAAAGGTAAGATAATTATGCCAACCATAGAGGATTTCAAGCGGCTTATTAAAGAGCTCCTATCCATAAGTTTGGCTATATACGCAATAAAGGTGATCTATACCTGGTGGGAGAAGTCAGGTCCGCTGCTTTTGGGTTTTACAGTCTCAAATGAGATGATAGGATTTTTTTCGCTTGCTTTGCTCTACGCGAAAAAGCTTATGCTTGCTTCGGATTCGGTAACAGATGTGAACCTTCCCGTACTTTCCGATAAGTATGTTAATGATATAAAGGAGTTTAAGAGGCTTTTCACCGACAATTTCAACAAAGTTTATTCCCTGATCTTTCTGATTGCTATCACGGCGGTTTTTTGGTCGAAGGAGTTCATCCCTATTGCAGTGGGTGGAGACAAATATGATCAGTCACTTCCTTTGATACTTCCACTTGGATTCGCCTTTATTTTTTACTCGTTGATAAATATAGTCACCTCAAGCATTCTGATCCCTGCCAAGATGGTCAAACATATGATAGCGGGCTTTATGCTTATGCTTGTTTCTACGGTTGCGTCCTATTTTGTGCTTTCGAATTTCGCTGAGCCCATGAAGGCTATGGCCTATGGTATGGTCATTGGGGGTTTCGTTGGCTTTGTGAGTATGGTAGTGATATCCAGGAGGGTGCTTTCGTTCATGAATATAGATCATTTGCTTATAGCATTCCAAGGTTTGGTCATTTCCCTGTCGGCTTCTATATCTGATATCTACATCAAGTTTGGACTCTTTGTTGTTTTCATGTCATTGTATATCTGGTCAACCATATCGTGTGGCTTTATGAAATCCGATGATCTTAAATATTTAGTTGCAAAAGTTGGAAGTAAGCTAAAGGTAAAGAAACAATGAAAAAATATAGAAAGGCGATACTAAAAATTACAGTTAGTTTGGCATTGCTGGGTTTTTTGTTTTGGAAGGTAGATAAGCGAGAGATCATTGAGAACATTAGACTGCTGAATTTTGCTTATGCACCATTGATAATAGGTTTCATCATTGTGCATTACGCAATTGGGGCATTCAGGTGGAAGAAATTTCTGGTATTTGAGAATTGTGAGCGTATTTCGGTGAAGTACTTGTTCTACCTGTATTTTGTAGGAGCCTTCTTCAATAATTTCATGCCCACCAGTGTTGGCGGAGATGCGGTGAAGTTCCTTAAACTGGGGGAGAAGATAAAGAGCAAGACCAATGCTTTTACGGCTACCTTTATGGAGAGGTTCACCGGTGTTATGGCCTTGGTAGTCGTGTCTTATTACGGTTTGGTCAGAACTTTACCTTTCTGGGTTTCCCAGCTTCCTGAAAATTTAGCCTCGAACGGAATTTTTGTCACACTGTTCAAGATCTTTTTGTTTGTAGGATTTTGGATAGGTATGGCCGTGGCATTTTTGAGCATGAAGGTTTTATCAAAGAAGATTGGTTT
>JBAZBO010000063.1:0-4814 GCA_041671425.1 Patescibacteria group bacterium
CTCTCTCACATTTGTGAATGTTGCCCCCAAGCTTCCTAATATAAAGATGCCGGGGCAGCCAAGCAGTCCTTCTGTAGTAGCTGATAACAAGACTGAGGCTAAGACTGTATCGGAAGGGGACCCTCTGAAGACAATCGAGTCCCAAATGGAATTTGGCTCAGGTGCCTTTGGAGCCACCGGTTTTGAGCAACTTGTACCCTTTGAAGCGGATCTTTATATGGAAGTTTCTGATGCTCAATGGGCGCTGACCAACAAGAGTTTTTTTGGGGATGAGTTGACGGCCCTGATCGGGGGGCTTGACACACCCTTCTGTGCCTTTGCATATGAGGATGATGCTGGGGATATTATCTGGACGTTTCTGTTCAATTCTCCCGAGAATGTGGATATTGAAGACCTGTTTTCGAAACTACCTTCTGACTACTGGAGCTATAAAATTGTGGCAGAAAAGGTTGTGGTGTCAGGAAGGGAAGAGGTTTTTGACATGGTTTCCGACTCTGCAGAAGGATTGACCAAGAATTACTCTATGAACCCCTTCTACGCGAGAGCGGTTGCTTCTGCGGCAAAGGATGGCCAGATCTTGATCATAATGTCTGGATACGAGGGCAAAAAGATCCTAGAGAGTTTGGCTCAGATGGAAGATTGGAAGGATATTGCGCCTTTGGTAGCTCGCGTACTTGATCTGGGTTACAATGAGGTTGTTATAAGGTAAATATATGGCTGCAGGTAAGGATTTTGTATTTGAGGAACTTAATACCCTTTCTGAAAAAATAACCGAATCTAAAGGTATGCCCGAGGATCTTAGGGAGACCCTAAGTCAGATGGTGGAAAGACTTAACAGGATGGCCAGGATTGGTCATTACGCCTCGGAGTTTGACTCACTTTCAAGATATATAGATGTAGTTACCAAAATTCCTTGGCAGGAGAGGACAGATGATACTCTGGATCTTGAGACCGCCAAAGTGATATTGGATAGGAATCACTACGGGATGGAAGATGTAAAGGATAGGATTCTGGAATACCTTGCCACAATGCTTTTGATAAAAGAAAGAGGTCAGAATGCAATAGCGAGATCCCCAGTCCTTCTACTAGTTGGACTTCAAGGTGTTGGGAAAACAACACTAGCATTTTCTTTGGCGGAAACATTAGGTAGGAAATTTGCAAGAATCCCTGTGGGTGCCATTGGTTCCGCCTTGGAACTTCGGGGAAAGAGCAAGTCCTCTTCTCAGGGCGAACCAGGGCAGATAATAAAGGCGTTGATAAGAACTCAGGTTAGAAATCCAGTTATTTTATTGGATGAAATAGAGAAGGCAAGTGGGCAGGAGGGATTGAGATCTGATATCATGGCTATCCTGCTGGAAATCCTTGACCCCAGCCAAAACAATATGTTTAGAGATCATTATATTGACTATCCGGTAGATCTTTCGGAAGTGCTTTTCATATGTTCCGCGAATAACACTGGCACTATATCCACGGCATTGATGGACAGGCTTGAGGTTATAAAAATGCCTTCGTACACGGATGCCGAGAAATTAGTCATAGCCAAAAATTACTTGCTTCCTAGGATATTCGAGAATTCAGGGCTCAAAGAGGGAGAACTTACTATAGACGAAAGTATTTGGCCTAGTATCATTAGGCCTTTGGGGTTTGACACTGGGATAAGGAGTTTGGGAAGGACCATAGAAACCATGTGCAGGAAAGTAGCCAGGGAAATTGTTGAAGGGAAGACTCAATCGGTACATATTAGTGCTGAGAACCTCAAATATTACCTGCCGAAATACTAGTTATGGAAAAAGCACAGATATTGGAGCAGATAGAAAAGAGTGTTGGGAGTTGCAGGAAATGCAGGCTTTATGAAAAAGCCAAGAATGCTGTACCAGGTGAGGGAAACATCAACGCCGAACTTATCTTTGTGGGGGAAGCTCCAGGTGAGACAGAAGATCTCACCGGAAGACCTTTTGTAGGCAGGGCAGGGAAATTACTGGAAAGCCTTTTGTCAGACATTTCCATGACGAGAAAAGATGTTTGGATAGGAAATATCATCAAGCATCGGCCCCCCAACAACAGGGAACCCATGGAAGACGAGATAGAAGCTTGCGTTCCTTACCTTGCGCTTCAGCTTAAAGTGCTCAATCCTGTTCTGATAGTTACTTTAGGAAGGTTTGCCATGAACTTTTTTTATAAGGAGGGGAAGATAACCAGAGATCATGGACAATTGATAAGACAGGAGCACTTTTCTGTTTTCCCGGTGTACCATCCGGCTGCCGCTTTGAGGAATCCCGAATTTGCTAAAGTGTTGAGAGATGACTTTTTGAAGATACCGGTTGTAATGAAAAGCTTGAAAGAACATACCATAGACGGGTATGATAATGGAGGTATCAAATCCGAGGGTGAAGGACAACTTGGGCTTGGTTTATGAATATGCCAAATCTTTTTATAAAGAAAAGTAACGCCCCTTTAAGAATAATAACCTTGAGTGGCACAGAAGGGGTGACAAAAAACCTCACTTTATTTGAGTGTGGTGATGACATTATTGCTGTAGATTGTGGTATCGGTTTCCCTGATAGCGATATGCTTGGGGTTGATGTGGTCATCCCGGACATGACGTACCTTGTTGAGAACGCTCACAAGTTGAGAGGGTTATTCCTAACCCATGGTCATGAGGATCATATTGGAGCTGTTCCTTATTTCCTTGATAGCTTTCCTGATGTTCCTATCTTTTGTGGCAGGCTCGTGCAGGGTTTCATAACCGAGAAGCTGGGGGAGAAGAAATACAAGAAACAGAAGGAAAGTATCAGGTTTCATATCTTGGAAGAAGATACCCCTGAAGTGAGTGTGGGGGTTTTTGGAGTGTCGGCATTCAGAGTGAATCACTCCGTGCCCTCAGCAACGGGTTTTGCTATTAGGACTCCTCAGGGCCTTGCGCTTCACTGCCCAGATTACAAGATAGACTGGACACCTGTGCTGGATAAGCCCATGGATTTGGCAAAGATAGTCAGGTATGGAGAAGAAGGCGTAATGTGTTTGTTATCAGACTGTCTTGGTTCCACGTCCGAAGGCTACTCCAAATCTGAGAGAACACTAGATAATACTTTTAGTGACTTTTTTGAAAATGCTGAGGACAGGCAGATATTTGTTACCACTATATCTACGAACATTTCCAGGATGTATCAGATCATCACCAGCGCTTTAAGGCATGGCAGGAGAGTTGTGCTTAGTGGAAGGTCTATTAGACAAAGCGTTTCGGTGGCAAGGTCTTTAGGTTACCTGCCGTTTAAGGATGACGCTTTTGTTGAAGAGGAGGACAGTGGCAAATACCTGCAAAAAGATTTGGTCTATATAATAGCTGGTTGCTACGGACAGCAGGGATCTTCCTTAGATAGGTTGGCTAGGGCTGAACACAAGAACATGACGCTTGAGCTCAATTCGTTGGTCATATTCTCTGCAGACCCGAATCCTCCAGGCGTACAGGAAGATGTGGAAAGGGTAATGGATAACCTTACGCTCTCTGGAGCTGAGGTGATATATAGTGAGATCCAAGAAAATCTGCATGTATCAGGACACGGCCCGAAAGGGGATCTCACCATCATGGCGATGCTTTCCAGACCCAGATACTTCATTCCCATCGGTGGTACGGTTACAAAGATGAGGGCATACAAGGAAATGGTGAAAACGCTTGGGTTCAAAGGTGATAATGTTTTTGAGCTCTTAGAGGGTGATAGCGTGGTTTTTGAGAATGGTGACGCGAGGAAAGGTGACCACGTCAACGTTACTCAAGTATTGGTAGACGGCTCAAATAGTGAGGGCATTTCTCCTGTAGTTATCAAAGACAGAGGGCAACTTTCGGATGATGGGGTTTTCATTGCGGTTGTTCCTGTTTCCAAAGATACCAATAAGGTTATCGGAAAAGTTGAGATAATAACCAGAGGTTTTGTATATGTTAAGACCTCCAAGACCTTGATAGGTAAATCCAGGGATGTGATAAATAGAGTTTTGGACTCCAAACAGGGGCAGATAGATGACTGGAACGTTGTCAGAAATAGAATTAAGAAGGAATTGGAGAACTACCTTTTTAGAGAAACCCGAAGAGAACCAATGATCATTGTCCAAGCCATCTACATCTGATGCGGCTTTTATAAAGTTCTAAGCTCTGTTATCATAAATTTAATGGCTCGAAGGGGTAGGAAGAAAAAATTCAGGCTAAATCTGAAATTTGATATGAGGCCGGATGTTGTGAAGTCCATCCTGGCCATAATCTTTGTCCTTTTGGGTGGCCTGAGTGCACTGGCGATCCTCGCTCCGGAATATTCACTCAACGGAAAGGTTCAGACTATCCTGAAAGACTTTTTCGGTGGCGCCTACTTGTTGCTGCCGTTTATACTTTTTTTCATAGGGGTGCTTTTCATTGATGTCCTAAGACTTAAGATGAAAAATATTAGGATATTGATAGGGCTTTTGGTACTACAGATATCCCTGGTATCTCTGATGGAGTTGTTTGGGGCCGATGGGGGTAAGTTGGGCGAGAGGATCTCCGAATTAGTGGTTTCTGCCGTCAGTAAACCGGGAGCAGTTTTTATTTTTGTACTGTTCGCCTTAGCCTCAGTAATACTCATTTCGCATGTTTCCATAAACCAAGTCCTCTCCTTTTTTGGCAAATCTCTTGAGTCCGCAAAGAAAAACCTGCCGGCTGTGGGTCTTGGCTCCAAGGTAACAAAGAAAGATGATGAGGAGTCTAGGGAGGAAGAGGCTCATTCTGCCATGGACAAACGTGAGGAGGCTAAGTCCAAGTCTGATTTTGAGGTCCTAGCGCCTTTATC
>JBAZBO010000064.1:0-4675 GCA_041671425.1 Patescibacteria group bacterium
AATGTTGTCACAAGTAGGCACATGTGTATGAGTCCCCAGGACAGCATCTACTTTTCCATCGAGATAAAACCCTAATGCGTATTTCTCACTGGTGGCCTCAGCATGGAAATCTATTATCTTGACCACGTTATCATCATATTTTTCTACTATATTGCTAGCTGTTGTGAATGGATCTGAAAGTTTCTCGTTCAAAAAAGTCCTTCCAGTGAGACTCATTACCAACACAGAACCTTTCTCACCAAGATCCACCAGTTTATAACCCTCACCAGGAGCACCATCAGGATAGTTGGCAGCTCTCACCACCGGTAGGGAATCTATATTCTCTTCCAGATCCTCATGGTAAAAAAGGTGATCTCCTCCAGTAAAAAAGTCGACCCCAACCCCCATCATCTCCTTAATGTGTTCTTCATTGGTGCCCCTTCCATGAGTGAGATTATCTGCATTAGCAATAACCAGGTCTATATCTTTTTCTTTTCTTGCTTTGGGAAGTACAGCAGCAACAACATCGCGCCCTGCCTTAGCTACAATATCACCGATAAAAAGTATTCTCATAACTTACGCACCTCAAAATTGTCGATCACATAATAACCGAAAATATTTACAGGTGCTTTCCTTGATCTCACAAACACTACCACAATTGATGCAGCTATACCAAACAATACTACTGTAATACAACCTTTTGCCAAAGAGCTTAGTACCTTCACGAAAAGGTAATAGATCACTATCAAAAGCAGTAAAGCCAAAATGTAGTACATACCAAAAGCTTACTTAGCTGTCTCAGAGACCTTGGTCTCTCTTATGACCGTCACCTTCACTACACCTGGGTAGTTTTGTTCAAGCTCTATCTTCTTGGCTATTTCTCTGGCCAAAAGCGCAGTGGAAGCATCATCAACCCTTTCCGGCTTCACAAAGACCCTGACCTCTCTACCAGCTGAGATAGCATAAGCACTTTCCACTCCATCAAAGGACAGGGCTGCAGTCTCAAGATCCTTCATCCTCTTAGCAAAGGACTCATAATCTTCTGATCTGGCAGATGGCCTTGCACCACTGATATGGTCAGCCAGGCCAACTATTGCAGATTCAAGTGAGCTATATGGCTTATCCTCATGGTGCTCTGCCACACAGGCCATCACTTCGTCAGCTATATTTTGTTTTCTAAGGTAATCGACTCCGATCTGAATGTGGTTACCTTCCTCATCATTTAGTACCTTACCTATGTCATGCAGCAAGCAACCCATCTTCACCACTTCAACATTCGCTTTCAGCTCATGAGCTATGGCCACACCTATTTTCACAACCTCAAGGGTGTGTTTGGTCATGTTCTGGCCGTATGAAAATCTGAACTTGAATCTACCAAGCGTTTCAACAACTTCTTTAGGTAGGTTGTAGACACCAAGTCTATGGCAAAGACCATCGCCCTCTTTGAAGATAATGTGATCTACTTCCTTTTTAGTAGCTTCAACTATGTCTTCTATTCTTACCGGCTGGATCCTACCATCAGTAATCAGTCTTTCAAGAGCGAGCCTGGCAATCTCCCTTCTCACCGGATCAAATGAGGACACTATGATCTCTCCCGGAGTGGAATCCAAGTCAAGCTCAACGCCGGTCAATTTCTCAAAGGACATGATATTCCTACCAGCTTTACCTATAATCCTTCCCTTTATTTCATCATCGGGAATCTTTACCCTGGAAGTGGTGTAGTCCACAATATAATCAGTGGCACCAAACTTCAGGGCATCCATAAGTATTTCCTGAGCTTTTAGATCAGAATCTTTGGAAATCCTTTCTTCCATTTCCTTGATCCTTCTGCCCTTTTCGTCAACCAGTTCCTTATCAAACCTTTCAAGTAGAAGGTTTCGAGCCTCCTCCTTTGTGAGGGATGAAACTTGCTCGAGTTTTTCCTTTTGCTGTCTAAAAAGATCGTCTACATCCAACTGCTTTTTTTCTATAGACTCCTTTATCAGTTTTAATGACCTGGCTTTTTCTTCTATATCTCTGGCTTTGGCCTCAAGCTGGGCTTTATCCACCGCTACATTTTTCTCAGCTTCCTCGGTCCTTCCCAATATTTCCTTGGCCTTCTGAGTAGCCTCAGTGGTGATCTTTAAAGCTTCGTCCTTAGCCTCCACTACTATCTCTTTAGCCGCTGTTTTGGCCTCTATCACAACACTCTCATTTTCTACAGCCGCAGGAACGGCCACAGCGACTACAGGCGCAGCCTCCTTCTGATCCACAACTTTCTTATTCTTAACTTTACTAAAAAGTAAAACACCCGAACCCGACAGAACCGCAATTAGAACATATATCAAGGCATCCATATATAACCCCTCCAATTAATTCAACTACATAGTGATGAAATATGGAAAAGAATAACTTACAACCAAGGCAAAAGCCTTAATATATCGGCAAAAAACGTTCTGTTTTAACACTTTTTGTTTCAATACTGGTCATAAAAGTCAATAGTAAATCCTTTTCCAAAATTCCGTAATCGATTCTAGTATCTTTTAAATTTTGTGTCAACAACGGCGTAAACTATGGAAGGGGTAAATCCTTTTGACAAGAGGTAGCGAAGCATCTTGGACCTATCAGCTGTGCTGGTCATTTTCTTCTCGCAAAGGGATAGGATCATATCCTCTTCAACTTCAGGGGTGTAATACTTTTCTATACCTTCTGTAATATCCTCACGGGGTATGCCCTTCCTATAAAGGAACTGGGAGATCTGATTCTTACTTACCTGTCTTCCTGCCTGAACACATTCCAGAATATAGTCTTTCACATATGAAGCGTCATCAACAATAAGCTCCTTACCCAATTCTTCCAGAACTTCCTTCTTCAAATTCTCTTTTTCATTTCTTGGGATAGAAACTCTGAACAGGTACTTGCCAATTGCCTCATCCAACTCGCTTAGGGTCCTTTCTTTGAAAGACAAGAAGTTCAGGGCTTTCTTATAAACAACCTCAAAGATCTCCTCATTCTTCACTGGGGCTTGTTTCGATTTCTTCATCATCTCCACCAACCTGCAGAGGTACATCCTTCATATCCTTGGATACAACCCTTATCTTTTTATCTATTTCAGAGTAAACTTTCGGGTTCTGCCTTAGATATTCTTTTGTAGCCTCTCTTCCCTGACCGATCTTCTCGCCTTCATATTCGTACCAAGAGCCACTTTTCTTGATAACCCCAAACACTGTTCCCACATCTATCAAACCGCCTTCCTTGCTTATTCCCTCGTTGAACATGATGTCGAACTCCGCAACCCTGAAAGGAGGGGACACTTTGTTCTTGACCACCTTTACCCTTACCTTGATTCCAGTAAAATCGTTCCCTGATTTCAATGTCTGTAGCTTTCTGATCTCCAATCTTACAGAGGCATAGAACTTAAGTGCCCTACCACCTGATGTGGTTTCAGGATTACCAAACATCACGCCAACTTTCATCCTAAGCTGATTGGTAAAAACAACCGTGCAATTTGATCTGCTAATAGCACCTGTCAGTCTTCTTAAGGCTTTACTCATAAGCCTGGCCTGAAGCGCAATAGTGCTATCACCCATCTCACCCTCTATCTCTGCTCTGGGGACAAGGGCTGCCACTGAGTCTATAGCAATGACATCAACGGCATTAGATCTTATCAGCGTCTCGGCTATCTCGAGACCTTGCTCTCCCGTATCCGGCTGGGAGACCAAAAGCTCGTCCACATTGACACCCGTCTTTTCAGCATATATCGGGTCGAAGGCGTGTTCCGCATCGATCAGGGCTGCTGTACCACCCAACTTCTGAGCCTCGGCAATCACATGTTGTATCAAAGTGGTTTTCCCAGAGGACTCAGGACCATAGATCTCGATTATTCTCCCTTTGGGAAGTCCACCTACTCCAAGGGCAATGTCCAAAGCTATGGAACCCGTGGGTATAACCTGTATATTTCTATCGAATGGATGTTCACCCATCTTCATAATGGAACCCTTACCATATGATTTCTCTATCTGATCAAGGGCAGATTGCAGGGCGATCTTCTTATTCTCCAACTCTGTACTCACAACATCAGACTTAGCGGGCTTAGCTATTCTAGACATAAGAGGCCTCCTAAATTCAAATAATTATCTTGGGCAGATTTACTACTAAATTCTAGCACCTTGCTATGTTATATCAATTACGAATCCACTACTCTAAATGGACTTCAGAGTATTGACTGCCATTTGAATCCTGGCTAGCACTTCCTCTTTACCCAAAACAGCACAAACGTCAAAGATTGGTGGTGTTGCTGTATTTCCCGTTACGGCAACTCTCAAAGTCATGAAGGCCTCTTTTGGGGAATGCCCTTCCCGTGAGGCAAACTCATGGGAAAGAGTATCAATATCTGTGGATGTCCAGTTGGCTACACCTTCGTAAAGGGAACTTAGTCCCTCAAGGATAGCCAAAGTTTTATCTTTTTCAGCATATTTAACTAACATATCAAAAGGCACAGACGGAACTATGTAAAAATATTGGGTAGAGTCATTGAAATCAGAAAGCAATTTCATTCTTTCCTTCACCAGATCAAGCACTTTCTGATTAAAAGAACCATCCTTAACTTTACACAAAAGATCAACTTCAAACTTCTCAGCCCATGCGTAGATCTTCGACAAAAGAAGATCGGATGGGGTGTTTCTTATGTAATATCCGTTCGTCCAAGCTAACTTCT
>JBAZBO010000065.1:0-4607 GCA_041671425.1 Patescibacteria group bacterium
GGAGGAAGCTGAATTCGTTATACTGCGGGCCGCTATAGTACTTGAACTGGTTGCTGTAATAGTTCCACTATTGGTAAGGTTTGCACTACCAGCCCAAGTAGTTATGTTCGTAGCTGTGATAGTACCGTTATTTGTGAGGGTCCCATTAACCATGTTAACAGTTAATGTACCCGTGCCGGCTGTAATAGTCCCGTTGTTGACCAGATCATATCCATCATACGTATTGATCACGGTTACTGAGGGGTTATCCCCTAAAGGAATAGTGGTTCCACTGTTTATTGTAAGTGCATAACTCCCTGCAGCAAGCCCCCTATTACGGTTGATGGTCACCACCGAAAAAGTGATCCCCGATGCACCCACAGAAGTATTGCCAGCGTAACCCCCATCCAGTGCCAAAGTCCCCGAGTTCGCATCAAAAACCACAGAAGAGTCAATAGCTACACTTCTCTCTACATATAGACTTCCGGAGGTAGCTGTAAAAGTTACCCCAGCACCTAAAGTGAGATCCCCGTTCACATCAATTGCCTGAGTACTTCCACTAAACCTTCCTGCATTTTGGACAAAACCAGAACTTCCCACAGTAATAGCTGCAGATTGGGTTATTGTTCCCGTATATCCACTGGCTATATTTACCCCAGCCACAGAAGTAGCAGAGTCCAGAGTTACACTCTTAGTGCTCGTGCCATCAAACTTGGCGGTATCAGAAGATGTCGGAACCGAATTAGTGCTCCAGTTCAAACCACAGGACCACTTGTTTCCATCGCCAGCACTACCACCACAAGTACCATCGGTCCCCTCACCATCCCAGACTACCTCAGCAGCTCTTGTTATCCTATTCACAAAGAGAAACACAAAAGAGATCACCAGCACGATAGATACCCAAGCAATGATCCTTACTTTAAGTGGAACATCTTTTCCCACCAATGTATGTACCGCTCTATCCTTGGCAGAGGTGACCTGTTTTAAAAACTTGGGGTAATGGGCAATTTTGACTATGTTCACTACGCTAATTCTAGAGTAAAAAAGGCAAATGAGAAAGTCGCTACAAAAGCCAAAACTTGCCGAGGTGGATTATAATAAACTCAACCTTATAGGATAAGGAGATATGAAAAGGAGGCGATTTTCTGATTAAGCGTTCCCAAGATCCGAGTGCACAACACAACAGGAGGAGAGATGAGAATCGCGATTGTGGGTGACAAAGTGAGCATTGGAGAGGTCGAAGCCGCCGCGGAGGAGATCCGCAAGATCAGGGGGACAGCGGAGATACGATTTTTCCGCACCATGGAGGAGCTACGTGCTGAGGAGAAAGCCTCTGGTAAGAAGTTCTACCACGTGGCAAAGACCTCGAGGGGTCTGAAGATCATCGTCACCAAAAGCTGGAACACCCCCTTCTAGCCCCAGCGGGGAGAAACTAGCCACTTCTCCCCGTTTGCTTTTTCACTATACCTTTTATAGTTGGTACCAAAATCCAGGCACATTGCATCCCAAAACCACTTTTGTCTATTTCGAACGGGGATATCCTCTTAATTTTATTGAAGTGCACAAAGACGGCGTATCTTTTGTTCTTGATATAATTCTCAACCGCCTCAGGCAATTCCAAAGTACCCAGATCCTCCCAGAGGTACCTCTGCATTATACTTGCTGCTTCTATATTATCTTCCACCTCGTATTGGTCAACCTTAGTTACATTTGCCTGTACAAAAACCGGACCCCCGGAATCTTTGAAATACAAGGTGTCTCCCGACTTGATCTTATCCCAGGGAATAATCTTGGACTTATACCACCTTGATTCAACTGTTTTTGTACCATCCAATATCCTGGGTATAAGCTTCCACTCTTTTTTCATTATGGCCACGTGATCCATGTCTGCCCACTACTTTATTCTACTTTGTCTGTACTTTCTCTTCTGCTGCCTGTAAAACGCCTCGTTATGCTTTCCATGAAACTCCATTTCTGTGTATTTTTCCCCATTGTGCTGGAGTTTTCTTTCTAAACAGTCATTAATATCAAGATCTGCCTTTTTACAAAAAGTTATAAGATACCAAAGCACATCCGCCACTTCCAAGCCGATCTCCTGCCAATCTTTTTCCTTTACAAAATCCCTCCCTTGATCAGTCTCATCCCATTGGAATTGCTCCAACAGCTCAGCTCCCTCAATAATCACTGATTTAGCACAGTCCGCTGGAACTGGATCCCAACCTCTCTTTTTGTTGAAAGCGATAACTTCTTTACATAGATCCTCAAACTTTTTCATAAGGCTCCTTTCCTCTAATTACTGGTTTGATGCTAGCATCAATGTGTTGTGTAGTCATTACACAAGTGTTATCTTTGCTACACAAATGAAAGTCTGGTTTGGATGTACGACATCTCAATTCGAAAAATATAAAGCAAACTACTTTGCCATCAGGGATTACCTAAAGGAACTGGGCTGTATTGTGCTATTCGACTGGCTTGAGGATGCAGACAAATTCATGAGAGAGCATCCCGGTGAAAAACGCAACATAAAAAACGTATACAGACAAGTGGTGGAAGCTATAGATAATGCTGATTTCTCAGTGATCGAGTACTCTGTCCCAAACTTTAGTTCGTCCCACCAGATCAACTATTCTATTCTTAAAAAGAAACCCACACTAGTATTAAGACTAAACAAGGAAAATGAGAAATTCCCCGATTCATATCTGGAAGCTCTGGATTCCCCTTTTCTCAAGGTTAAGTCATACACCTTGAGTTCATTCAAAGAGATTGTTGACGAGTTTGTGGGTTATACAAAACTAGAAAGTGGACCGCAAAGATACAATATTGTCTTGGACAAGCAGCATAAATATTACCTGGACTGGGCTTCTGCGAGATACAAGAAAAGCAGATCATTGATAATAAGACAGGCTATAGAAGAAAAAATAGATCAGGATGATGATTACGGAAGGTATATAGGAAAGTAAGAACGGCAAATGCCAGCGAGGTAAAGTCCACTTTACTTTTTTCGCGCAAAAAGAGTATATATACTCAAGTAAGGATGAAACAGCTTCATACTATACAACTAAAAATTCTCAGGGACCTCTTGTTTTCTGACTCCGCGCGCTATTCTGAAATAAAACCGATAGATATGGAAAATAGCCAGTTTGTCTTTCATCTTGAGAAACTTATAGAATCTGGCCTGATTGAAAAGGAAGACATTGCATACAGATTGACCGATGCCGGTAAAGAATACGCGAACAAAATAGATACAGATATAGTCAAGATCTCTCATCAGGCAAAAGTCACTACAATCCTATGTGCCATCAAAGAAAATCCAACCTCAAAGGAATATCTCATTTATAAAAGACTCAAAAACCCTTTCTATGGATGTATGGGCTTTCCAACTGAAAAACCTAAATGGGGCGAAACTATGGAAGAAGCAGCCAAAAGAGGCCTGGCTGAAGAGGCCAGCCTTGATGGAACCCCAGTGCTTTTTGCTATCAGACATTATCTTGTTTACTCAGACCAAAACGGCAGCTTGTTGGAAGATAAGATCATGCACGCATTTATGTTCGTAGATCCCACAGGTGATCTAAAAGGCAATCTGGAAGGTGACTACCAATGGGTAAAAGAAAAGGACCTCGAAAAGACAGTAGAACCTCAATTAGAAGAATTCCCTGAGATACTGGAGGCATTAACAAAGTTTAAAAAAGAAGTCACGTTCAAAGAATTGAGGGTAAGGACCTCAAGATTTTAAAATGAAAATAACTTTGTGTGGCAGTATGACTTTCATGGAAGAGATGCTTGCTATAGAGAAGGCGCTTTTGAGCATGGGTTTTTCTGAAGTTCTATTACCCATGGGCTTTGGCGGAAACGACAAAAAGAAAAAAGCAGAACTATCCGTGGAAGAAGATGGAAAAAGGAAGATAGACCACAACTTGATAGAAAAGCATTACCTCAAAATTGTCTCTTCAGATTGCATACTAGTCGTAAATCATAAGAAAAATGGCGTAGAAAATTACATTGGTGGAAACACACTATTGGAAATGGGGTTTGCTTATATCAATAAGAAACCAATCTTTCTACTGAATCCTATGCCGGAAATAAGCTACAAACCAGAGATCATAGGAATGAAGCCTACAGTTATAAACGGAGATCTTGGTATTTTAGAAAGGTTTGCAACACAACATGCTAGACGTTCTTAAAACTACAAAATTCGTAGTAGACAATTCTCAGTCAGTGAAGATTCACATGGATGGAATAAAGAAGCTTTGTAAGAAGATTACCAAAGAGACTCTGGAACTTGGAGATCTTTGTTTCAATGAATATGACTGGAGTTTCAGCCAGTTGCATTACATAGACTTTGTTTTTGACTCTCTTGTCTATTGCTTCTGGGCTGAAAAGGGCCAGCCAAAATGGGCTGTAGATAAAAACGGTACCGTTCTGGATGGAAGTGTGGCGTTATATTACATTCTTGAAAAAGAGGCTAAAACGAACAAAAGCTTCTTCAACCCAGATTATTTGGCGAACTTCTCTTATGAAGACGGAAAGAAACTCTTTGGAAGTGAAACCGAGATACCTCTGTTCAACAATCGCATCTCTTGTATAAGAGAAGTAGGGTACGTTCTCAAAAACAAATACTCTTCAGATGC
>JBAZBO010000066.1:0-4473 GCA_041671425.1 Patescibacteria group bacterium
AGTATTTTAGGACCAAGAAGATCTTTCCTGCCCTACTTGGTCAGATGGCAGGTGTGGGTGAAGAAACAGGCCAGATGGATGAGGTCTTGGGTAAGGTGGCCGACTTTCTGGATACCGAAACTGACAACGCTATAAAGGGAATGTCTGCGGCCTTGGAGCCTATTATTCTTGTAGTACTAGGGAGTATGGTTGGATTGTTGATAGTCTCTATCATCACACCAATCTACAAGATTACTTCTTCTATTTGAAAGGCGGTGATAAGACATGAGAATAACACAAAAAGGTTTCACATTGATCGAGCTTATTGTGGTCATTGCTATCATCGGTGTTTTGGCCGGGGTACTTCTTATAGCTATTAACCCTGCGTCACTGTTGATGAAGACCAGAGATACTAGGAGAGTGGAAGATCTGGATAACCTTAACAAAGCCATGTCCTTGGCTTTGGCAGAGGGGGAGATCCGTCTTGCCGGTACGTTGTTAGCTGAAGCATCTGGTGACAGCATCACTGGTACTAGATTGGTTGATGGAACTGGATGGGTGCCTTATGCTCCTATAGCAGGAAAAACCGGTTTAGTCAGGTTTATACCTGCCCTGCCAATTGACCCAGTCAACATAGATGACTCTGCTGCAGGTGGCTTGATCCTAGGCTTTTCATTTGCTTCCAATGGAACAGATTATGAGTTTAATGCTGTCTTGGAACATACTGACAACGCATCAAAGATGCTTCTTGACGGTGGTAATGAGGATGCGGTCTATGAGGTTGGCACGAGCCTAACCCTGCTGCCCTAAGGTTGTATTGATCTACCGCGGTTGATTTACACACCTTATTGGGAGTGCAGATGGCAGGGGGCGATACTTCGCCCCCTGCCTCTGAAAACGAAAGGTTTGAGAAATGAATGAAGGGATTTATTACATATTATTTTTCTTGACGGGATGTTTTCTTGGCTCGTTTTTGAATGTCATATCTGACAGGGTCCAGTCAAAGGAAAGTATCGTCTTTGGTAGGTCACATTGTATATTTTGTAAAACCAAATTGGTGTTGAGAGATCTGGTGCCTCTGTTCTCTTTCCTTAGGTTAAAAGGCAAGTGCAGGTACTGCGGAGAAAAACTCTCCTGGTTCTATCCCCTATCCGAATTTCTTACTGGCACTTTATTTTTTGGTATGGCGTACTTTTTGAAGATCCCACAGTTCTTTGATCTGGGTGTGCTTTCCTGGATGTATTTTACTTTCCTATTCGTCATCATCTGTGTATATATAGTTATTACTCTTTCAGATGCCAAGTATAGGATCATTCCAAATAAAATAGTTATCCCAGCCATTGTCTTTACTATAATGTTTATCTTTTCCAGATCGGCATATTACCTTTTCAGCTTAAAACAAAGACTTTCAGGCGAGGGTTTTGGTTACTATCTACTCAAAGCCGGTTATTGGGATGACAGACTTGTGCGTGAGATAAAGGATGTTGCCTTGGTGCTTATATCAGCCTTCTTGATCGGTTTCTTCTTCTGGCTGTTGGTCACTCTCACCAAAGGAAGGGGTATGGGTTATGGGGATATCAAGCTTGGTGTTCTTATTGGTTTGGTGAATAGATTCCCAGTAAACATCCTAGCTGTATTTATGGGTTTTGTTCTAGGGGCATTTTTCAGTCTGGTCTTGATAGTTCTTGGTAAGAAGACTATGAAGGACACCATTCCTTTCGGGCCATTTCTCATCATGGGAAGTTTGATATGTTTGGTGTGGGGAGAGCAGATAGTCAGTTTCTATCTAGGAACTTTATGAGAAAGATCTATAAAATATTTCCCATCTTTGTTTTTGCAGTGGTGCTTTCTGGTGTTGCCCTGGCCTGTGATTCTTGTGATGGACATAATCCCGGAGATTCTTGGTATAAGTCTTCTACAGGTGAGTGTTGTACGTGCAATATTTGTTATCCCCAGGCATGTATGGCCAGTGAGCCTGGCCACATGTACTCGTGGCAGTCAAGTTGCGTATCAGACCAGGATAGTGGTGGTTCTTACTGGATATGTGACCTAACGTGTCCTTTATGGGCCAATGGCCAATATACTACTTGCCACTCATGCCCACCACCAATACCTTCACCCTCATGTACTGGAAGCACTGCTGCTCCTGTGGTCATTACTCAGGTGGCAGGTAGACAGACGGTGTTGGTGGGTGCGTATGTACAAAACACAGATAGTGCCTGGGCTGAAGTTTGGAGTGAATCTGATGGTGACTCTGACAAAAGAAATTACGATCTAAATAAGATATCAAGCTCACTTCGATACAGATATATAGATATGACTGTCCACCCGGGATATGGCAGGATCTTTATCAGAACGCACATGAGAAACTCCGCCTATCCCGATGTGGTTTGCGGCACTATCTCTATAACCAGAGTGCCTTCGGCGCAAATATCGGGAAATATCTCTCGGCTAAAAAATCCTGATCAGAGTTGTACAAATACCAATATCGAGCTTTATCCTGCTTCGGGCCTTTCCGGTGTAAACGTCAAGTGGCGTGCTGACAGTCCGCCTGTGGATATCTCCTCTTCTATTGATGCTAACAGCAAGTTTAATCTGGTCTCAAGTGAAATTACGTCACCGCTTCAACTTCTTTATTTAACAAGTGTTACACCCCCTTCTGACTATTCGGTTGAACCTGCATGTGTAGTGAAAGCTTTGGATAATTCGAGTGTGGGGTCATTCCTCACAGCTGAACCTTATTTGGGATTTCGTCCTAGTACCAGTGCAAACATCTCTGGTTTGAATGTCTATAACTTGGTCTACAAGAATAGGTATCTTGTGAATGGTTGGATAACCAGCTTCGGTGGAGATGTCTATAGTGGAAGTCATATAGGACAAGTAGTCCCTTTTGTTCCCTTGGGTGATTTTACGGGCTTTCTACTAGGTAGCAAAGCTTATGCCTTTTCCAATGGTGATATAGACTCTGGTACTGTAGGGGGCACGCCTGTGGAAAGAGTATCTAGTGGGACTGAGAGTGGAAGTGTAGAGGATATGGGTGATATTAAGCCTTTCTCCTTCGGTATTACCGATTACGATTTGAGTACTCCTGATCGTACCACTCAGCTTCCCGTTGACCTGGATATGATGGGGATTTGGAATCTTTATGGACTTAATTCCGGGATTACTTACTCGGTTGGTGTATCAGAGTTCAATAATGCAATGTCTTATCACACAGAGCAGTACGTAGAATACAGTGTGACAGACGGTGGTACAGCAGTGGTCTATATTGAAGGAAACGGCACTGTTGATATTTCAAAAGAATTAAGGTCTGCGGGGGGCAAGCTTCTGATTGTTACACCAAAAGATGTGAGGATAAGGAGCAACGTGGGGACTGATACACCTGCGTCTGACAGTACTGCCAACATTTCTGCATTTATACTCACATCAGGGAATATAACGATTGACTCAACAGGAAATAAAAGTACTGAGCTAACTCTGATAGTGGATGGATCATTAGTGTCTACCAAGGGCAGTGTATCTCAGAACAGAGACAGAGGCTTGGAGAATTCTTATCCCTCTCTGGTTGTTAATTACGATCCTGCCTATATCTACGATCTTACCTCGCTTGAGCAAGAACGTGCGGGTATGCTTTACCCCAATCTGTTTTTGAACAATGTGACCTGGGGGGAATAGACCCGAGGCTAGCATGGTTATTGCAAAAGGCGTGGCATTTGTGGAACAATATAAGGTAGTAAAAGAATATGAGTGAATCCTTGCCCGTTTTAAAAAGAAGGTCTCCATTGAAAGTCATTGGTTTGGTATTAGGACTGCTGGTAGTTTTGTCTGCTGCTTCTTATCTAGTCTTTTCATTCAAAACCAACCTCAAAGGTCTATTATCCAAAGGGCCTGAGGCTTCCAAGAATCCAGTAGCCGAGATGGATCCTATACCCGAATCCCCTTTCTCTTTTGATTCCAAGGAAACGACAGTTTCATCTGCCGATACAGCTCCCCTATCGGATATCTGTGACTATTATTCCTGTATGGATTTAAGTGGTGGTGAACCCGCATTGTCCGACGTGTCTGATTGTGTTTCGAAGTACTCAGAGCTGAATGCACCCAAGAAACCTTTTGTTGAAAAAGGGGTAAGTGTTAGTGGCGTTATAGAAGATGTGGATACAAATTCTGAGACTGTGACGTTCTCAAATGGAAGAGATTTTGATCTGTCGAATGTGAAAGACGTTATAATAAATGGTTTTCTCTACAACTCAAAGGAACTGAAAGGTAGTCTTTAGTTGTCATTAAGTGTTAATGATCTCTTATCTGTGATTAAAAACGGTAGCTTATTAACTTTGGTATCCAATGAGAATGGTTTTGTGGATACTGTCTATCTGAATTGCTATGTTAAATAAAGATATTCTAAAGAATAGGTGGATATACTTTTTTACTGTTACGTTGTCATTTGTCTTATTTTTTAGTGGCGGAAACAAGGTCTTTGCTAGTTGCACATGCCAG
>JBAZBO010000067.1:0-4290 GCA_041671425.1 Patescibacteria group bacterium
AAAAACAAATACTCTTCAGATGCGGACAAACTGATTGATGCCTCAGGTAATGATGCAGTGAAACTAGTCTCTTTGATCGCTGAGGATTTCCCAGCATTTGATGATACCAGGTCCTACATGGGCACAAAGGTGGGTTTTTACAAACGAGCAACTCTCCATGCAAAAATGCTTAACGATCTGCTAAAGAAAAGTGGGATGAAAGAGCTAAAGAATATGTCCAAGCTGACCGCGATCGCTGATTATAAGATCCCCCAGATACTTCGTAGTTTAGGTATTTTTGAGTATTCCAAAGACCTTTCCAAACTAATAGATAACTATGAAATACTAGATGCGAATTGCGAGTACGAGGTAGAAATAAGAGCCGCGACCATATGGGCTGTAAAACACATGACTGAGGAGATAAACAAAAGATTCCCCAAATTCACGGCTGTAGATACAGACAATATGCTTTGGGTAATGTCACAGGAAGCCAAGCCAAACTTCAAACCCTATCATAGGACTTACACTATTGATTACTAGAGCGCCTACTTCTAGGCATAGACTTTCGCGTTTTCCATTAGTTCTTGGAAGTAACTGTCGTCATGTACTCTCTCCACAAGTAACCTATGAAGTGTATTTTTCGTTGCAAATGCAGCTCGTGTATCTATACCGCTTCTTGGTATGCACGAGAATAACATACGTCGTCTAAACTCCCCAGGCGCGCTAGCACTAGGATCTACTTCCAGCATCCTCCTACCTAGATCTTCTATCACACGAGATGCTTGTTCGTCTGTAATATCGGGTTGTTCAGGTATGCTATACAGATGGGACTCCCTATCGTTTTCTAAGACAAAAGGCACTTTATGCGCGCTTTGAAGCATCTCCAAGGCAGGGGCAAGTCTTTCATTATTGCTTGCATAGGCAGATCTCCTTTCACCACTGGTTGAATCTGCACTGATAGATGTAACAGCTTTTCGTATAATGCCCTCATCTTTTAGAGCAGCTTCGGTGGGGGCTTTTTCCTGGGATGCCGCCTTTTCTGAAGAGTTCCAGTTTGGTGAATTATCGTTTTCTACAAGAAGTTTGAACTGCTCCCAATAGTCAGATCTTTTTCCCCAAGTAACACCCATTAGAACACGTAGGGATCTTTCGTACTCCTCTCTTTTCCTTGGACCATTTATACGCTCTATCGTTTCTAACAATATCTGCATTCTTCTTTCTAATGTAGCTGGCTCCTCATACATTCCCATAAATTGTTCGTATTCTTCTACTCCAACTTCGTTTCTCCTTTCAAATGCGTCTACAATCCTGGTTTGGTCAAGATCCCCTGAACTTATCGCCACAGAAATGATCCCCCTTATCTGGTGGGCTCTGGGAAAATTACGGAATCTGCCATATAGTTCTGCAGGGGGAATAGTATCGCAGGGAGCCATTACATTAACCAAGAAGGATTTAACATCAGAAGGTTTTATGGCACCCGCTTCCCAGTTTCTATGAAACTGTTCAGCTTCTCCCCGTCTTAACTCAACCTCCCTAACAGAGATAATACTTGGATCTTTTCTGGATAAAACTGCAATTACTTTCTTTTGCTGTCTATCATTGGGTTCAGGTCTTCTCTCAAAGGCATCATAGGACGTATCTCTTTCATATCCGGGTGCGTCGTATTGTTTGGGCTGCATATTGAAATAATAACAGTAACAAATGTACTTTGGGTAGTGGTGGCAATTCGTCGCTTCGCTCCTATTGCACTCCAAATGACTAAGTTCGCTACGCTCACTAAGTCATTTGGTGACCCCACCGGGAATCGAACCCGGATTGCCAGGATGAGAACCTGGTGTCCTAACCATTAGACGATGGGGCCCTACAAACCGCCATATTATACCGTACAAAACCAGCAATGCTATAATTTTTCTCACATGAAAGTACAGCTCAAAAGATTGGCTCCTATACTACCAGCTTTCCTAACCGTCATGGTGCTACCCGTCTACTCATATACTTCCTTTATCTCTTACAAACCTGAAATCTCAGAGGAGCACTTGAGAAAAGTAAGCGGGGCGGCATCATACTTTGAGGATGTACCTTTCCCACAGGATGCCAACATCATAAGCCAGGACAATACAGCGGGGAGCCAAACAGCTACTATTGAAACTCAAAAGACCCCCCAGGAAGTCCAGGAATTCTATGATAGTGCTCTTACCTCAAACGGCTGGAAGATAGAGACCAGAGATCAAAAAGGTGAGGTGTTCATATACGAATACAAAAAAGAAGATAAAAGGGTGATGGTCACTTCAAGCACGGGTCAGGGCGTAACGGTACTGACTATAAACCTATCTCAGTTATAACTTCTACTCTTTTGTACCCCTAAGATATACCGCCTGCCAAGGTCTGTAATTGCTTTTGAAAGTGTCTTCATACAACACTTCCCCATCCTTCATGACCTTTCTGGTGAAAGTTACACTGGCACCCCACGCGGCAAAATCCACTTGCTTTACTGTACCTTTGGGCAAGGTGGGATCATCCTGATAAGATGGCTCCGGCGGGCGTGAGACATTGGTGACAACCGGCTCTGATATCTCCACACTTCTGCCATCAGGTGTACCGTAGATCTTGAATTGCAGAGTTTTTGCGTCTGTATCCCAGG
The DNA here is from genome assembly GCA_041671425.1 of Patescibacteria group bacterium. Lineage (GTDB taxonomy): Bacteria > Patescibacteriota > WWE3 > UBA101185 > UBA10185 > JBAZBO01. The sequence goes on from JBAZBO010000067.1 coordinate 2,621, forward strand.
CGGCCTGAATAAGTACATAGTTTGGAGTGTCATTCCTGAATTTAAGGTCAATGGAAGGCTGGAATATTGTGGCATCAAATCCGGGTTTCATATCCTGTTCGTAATACCCCACTCTATAGGCATGGGCATATCTCATCACCACAGGAAGACCGGAGTTTAGAATGGCTCTAAATAAAGTAGTAGATGTCTGGCAGACTCCACCGCCCTCTCCAAGTACTGTCCTTCCGTTTGTGATTATATAGGCACTGTCATAACCTGTAGCCCCGCTTATTTCCCCCACAGCCTCATTCAGGGAAAACACCTGCCCGGGAGGAACCAAAGACCCACTGGCTCTTTCTGCCGCCAAAGTCAGATTGTGAATCCTGCCTGAAGCAGAACCTACGAATTTGGAGTTACCCTCACCTAAAAGTGCAAAAATCCCATATTCATTTGCATCCCTGGGGGACTCAGTTTCAGCAAAGACCACTTCTACAAAATTATCTTTTTCTTTCCTTTCAAAAAAGGCGGTCTTGAAATCTTCCGTGAACTTTTTCGAATCCAAAGACTTACCCAGCTCCACAATCTCAAAATCCAACACCCTCTCATTCCTCATCTCGTTCACTCTCCCCCTTGGAGGCTCATCAACCTTCAATCTCAACTCTGCGAGGAACGCCTCAAAAGCGGCCTTATCAAGACTTAAAACCATTTTTCTTTTTTCTTCGGCAACAGTGATCAAAGACAACTGGGTTTCGGTATCGAGTGCTATTTCCTGGTCACCATTTTTGACATAGAAATCAGTACTCACTAAGTTTTGCGCATTTTGCAAAGCTTCTTTCAGATCGTCTTCCACTACCTCTGGTAAATCTTCTTCCAATGACAGGCGCTTCTCACCAAAACTAAGTGTGTCCATAGAGATTATTATCAATTTGTAGATATCAGAAGTGGAAAGGTCCATCCCGGACATAGAGGGTGTGATCACTAGCTTGCCATTCTCAATCCCAAAACCTGCGTTTTTGGCTGGTGTGGCTACCTCAGCCTTGATCTGGGATACTTTCTGGCTGAGAAGATTATCATCAAAAGTATAAAAAGCATTTATAACTACCGGACTTAACAAGCCTTTAAGTTTGTCCCTTGAATCGGTCACGAAATTCCCGGTCCTTCCTATTTCAAAGGCTCTTCGTATGGTCAGATACCAATCATACTTAAGACCCAGCTCGGCCGGATCTATTTCTGTGGTGTAACCATCTGCTTTCAAGGTGATCTTATCTCCACCTTCTGGGAAGGTCTTTTCTACCAAGGACAAGGCGGTATCAAAATCCATCCCGCCTATCCTAAGATTCCCCACATAGATGCCCGGTATTATCCTCTTTGCATATACAAGATGGTAGGCAGAAAAGGACATCAGGCCAACAAAAAGTACCACCAGTGCATACAACACCGGTTTGGACTTCAATATTTTTTTATACTGCGGAATTGATGGCTTCTTCATTGCTAACAGGTGTTTGGGCTGGAGCAGGTTTGGAACTTCTTATCAAAAATTTCCCGGGGCTGGCACTCATATCGGTAAACTCATCTGCAAGCTCGACCAAACGCCCTGAGGCGGTCTTCCCAAAGGCTATTATCTCGGTGCGTACTCCTTGGCTTTTGGCATAATCCAGAAGGTCCTTATAATCTCCATCTCCTGAAACCAA
>JBAZBO010000068.1:0-1621 GCA_041671425.1 Patescibacteria group bacterium
GAAGCAGAAAATAATACTTCTTCATAGCTAGAGTTTATACTAAGGGAGCATTCTACCAAAGGGTGTATTCTCTTCACCTGGGACTGTTTCATCAATCTCCTCAGTCACTAGTGGCTCTTCAGAAGGCAGTTCACTACCATCTAGGGTCTCATCTCCGTACATGCCTTCCAAAAGCTTGGTGTATACATCAGTAAGCCTCTCAACATATTCGTCAATAGTTATACTTTGGTCTGGTTCCTGAAGCGCAAGTGAAGCACCATGATCTGATAGATTCACCACAAAGGCGATTCTGACCTCAGTCGGTGTGGAATCCCCAAGAACATTGGTTGTACCCTCAGATTCAGGAAAGCTGATAGTAGGAATTGTGGGAACAAAAACCAGGTTAAGACTAAGTTGATCAATATAATAGCTTTTCGAGTCTACTAAAATCTCAAGCTGGCCATTTTCTATCCTCAAGTCGTTATTTATATCCTCAGCTTCTGTGACCCCCTCACTACCTAATCTGGAAATGAACTTCTGAAGAAGGTCTTGATCTATATCAAGTTTCATTCTGTAGGATCCAGAGCTTTCACCTGTCTCAGTGGTCATCTGCATTCTGGGCAACATATCTTCCTTGAAAAATGCAATCAGATCCTCTCTTGGCAAGTCATCAATCTGACTTTTTGCTTTTTCATCTTCTAGCTTCTCCCTCGCAGATGAGGCCATAGACCTCTCGGTCTTCACCCATACATTCATCAGGCTCGAGAGATCCTCCTCCTCCAAAGTAGCAAGGAACGAAAGGATCTGAGGATCTACCCTGTTGATCCTAAAAAAGGAATTCTTTGGTAGGGTCAGAAGATTAAAATCAACATACTCACCGTATTTGAAATTAAGATCGGACATAGAATTGGCCTCATCCTTGAAGTCAAAAGCCCCTTTCACGGTGAGATCAAGGTCTGTCGTTTCCATAACCTCTGCAATAACCTGAGAAGACAAAGCCAGGGATGCATCAATGCTTCCGCTTTTGATACTTTTATTGGCATTGGCGGCTGAAAGTAAAACATACTCAGTAGTTTTCGGTAGGAAAGGTATCCTTAGAACGATCGACGATACAGCCATCTTAACCTCAAAGGGTATGAAGGATGCCTGACCGTATACCACAAAAAACGCACTGCCTACTACCAACCCCAGAATCACAAACAATGGCACTAAGACAAAAACCGGATTAAAGCCTTTCTTGGGTTTTTCAGGTGCGGACGGGACAAATTCCTTAGGTGGCCCAACAAATGTTGAGATTGGTTCTGTCGGGGCTGTATCAGAAACAGGAGATTCGGAGGAAATCGAACCGGTCTGAGGTGTTGGTGTAACAGAAGGCGCAGGATTTTGTGTCTGAGGTACCTGAAGTGGTTCCGGTGCTATGCTTTGGGCAGTTTGATTAGGATTCATCTGAGAAATTCTATTATATATACAAAGAAAAGGAAAGCAGTGTATAATTCCGCTTGTTGTATCGGCCTTGTGGGGGCGTAGCTCAGTGGTAGAGCACCTGGCTTTTAACCAGGGTGTCGAGGGTTCGATACCCTCCGCCCTCACCAAAAACTATGAGATTTGCAAAAGGCAAGATTATCCCAGTTTTTCTTTTGAT
>JBAZBO010000068.1:1631-3887 GCA_041671425.1 Patescibacteria group bacterium
TGATATTAACTCTATCGGTTTCCTTCTTCTTCAGGCTATCAAAACTTGGGTACTCCGAGTTTCAAGGGGACGAAGTTACTGCACAGGGCTATCTATTCAGGGAACGCAGTTTCGTCCAATTCCTACTCACCCGTACGATAGGTCCCGCACAATTCGTTATAACAAGAATAATAAATATTTTCCTAGAAGACTCATCTGCAGAGTGTTGGAATCGCATACCCTTTTCTTTAGCCGGATGCCTCACTATTGTTTTGTTGTATTTTATCGTTAAGAAATTCACCAATACGTCATGCGCTTTGATATCCTCAGTGCTGGCAGGAACATCAGGACTTTTGATCGCTCTCTCAAGGACTGTTCAATATCAGTCTTTCATAACTCTTTTCTCTATCCTAGCAATATATTTGGCCTGGAAATATGTTCAAACAGGTAAGACCTACTTTTCAGTTATTACGGGCATTGTATGTGGATTGGGGCTGTTATTTCACTATGATTTCCTTGTGCCGATTATCGCAATATGCCTGTATCTCGTTTTACAAAGGCATATCAAAGGGCTTGTGCTGTTGCTTGTATCTATTTTCTTTACATCTGCCATTTTTTACATGCCGTTCATCCTTCATCCAAATTTCAGAAGCACCCTGCAATATATATTGGGGAATCGTATAAACTCACCCCTACCAGTTGACTCCATAAAAAGCACTTTAGTCATACTGCAGATATATCATTCAAAGGAGTGGTTGGTTGGTTTTGCAGCTTTATCTTTGGTTAGCATGATATTCCTATTCAATAAGCTATCATCAGCAGAAAAATTTTTATTCATAAGCTCATGCGTCTTTATTTTATTAAGGCTCCTTTTTAATACTCAGTATCCAATATTGGTTTATCTATCAGTGATCTCTGCATCTGCTTTGTTTATAAGTCACCTTTTTAAAGTGATACGCTCGCAGAAAAACCCACCGCATTTTATAGAACTCATTCTTATTTGGTTTTTCATAGGCTTTATAAGTTACGGGCTGTTTTTCTCAAAACCTATGACGCACATCTATACTTTTTTTATTCCTGCATTTATTCTTGTAGCGCAGGGTGCACATAAAGCAAACATCAGATATCAGGGGTTCTTATCAGCAGGCATGCTCTTAGCTATGACTATTTCAGGAATATCCTTTAACTATCAGGCTTTTATTAACACGGCAGAAGAGTACCCTTGGGATAAGAAAAGTTATCTTTTTGGAACTATGCCCCCATGGATTGCGGAGGGTGAATTAATACAAGGGATATTCGGGTTTCCGTATAGAAGAGATTGGCATGAAATTGACGCACAACTAGATGTTTTGGGAACTAATGAGATCGATAAGACGTACTTCAGCAATGAAAAGGTCCGACTAACCAGGTATTACATTCGGGATTTTACCTGGGACGAAGTGCAGCCAAATTACTTTGTTTATGTAGAAAAGCCGCAAAGTCTCAATAATAGCCCTGCTCCAATCAAAACCCCACTGGTTACCGGGAGAAGATACGCCATCTACAAAAACTAAAAAAGAAGAAAGAAATTTCACAGCGTTTTACCTAAGATATTTACACTCTCAAAATATCATCTACAATCTATCTATGAAAAATTTACTAACAAAAAGAAATATATTGATGGTTGCTCTGATTATTGTCGTTCTGGGATCGCTTTTCCTTGTTTCAGCAAAAGTCTCCTCCCCAACCCCTTCAATTCTAGGGTCGCTGGAGGCAGAAAAGTATCATTTCTACTACCCAGGAAATTTTGTTGAAGGTACATCTGAGGGTTCCGAACACATGTATATGCCAGCGGGAGAAAATAATGGGGAGGGAATCTCCGTATTCTATATGCCGGTAGATCCTGAGGGAGATGTAAAAGATGCAAGCATCAATTTCTGTACCCTGATAACACAGGCTTATATCAACGTTAAATTGAAAGACTTCCCCGTAAAACCCATCGTGGAAAATTTAACTGCAGGAAATGCGCAGGATAGAGTACAGGAATGCTCATTCACAGCTACAAATCGTGTGGGTGAAAACGGCAGACTCACAATGCTAGTAAGAACCCTTTGGTATAAGGGCCAAAATGACAGATACGTTGTCCAAACATTCTTCTGGGATACGACAAAAGTAGAAGATGTCAGCGCTCTGAAGGCCTCGGTTGCAGCATTTCGCTTGAAGTAAAGCCTTGGAGTATAGCTTATCTTCAGTTGGCAGTTAAAGACCCATTTTCGAGGTTTAGTACCTTTTCCACAC
>JBAZBO010000069.1:0-3830 GCA_041671425.1 Patescibacteria group bacterium
GGCTGGTGGGTAGTTTAACTGGGGCGGTTGCCTCCTAAAATGTAACGGAGGCGTTTACAAAGGTCAGCTTAGCTCGGATGGAAATCGAGCTGGACGCGCAAACGCAAAAGCTGGCTTTACTGCAAGACCTACAAGTCGAGCAGTTACGAAAGTAGGGCTTAGTGATCTTCCGATTGCCTAGTGGTAGGCACGGAACTTAACGGATAAAAGTTACCCCGGGGATAACAGGCTGATAGTGCCCGAGCGTCCTTAGCGGCGGCACTGTTTGGCACCTCGATGTCGACTCGTCATATCCTGGGGCTGGAGAAGGTCCCAAGGGTTGGGCTGTTCGCCCATTAAAATGGCGCGTTAGTTGGGTTTAGAGCGTTGTAAGACAGCTCGGTCCCTTTCCACAACGAGCGTTAGAGAATGAGGAGATTTGTTCCTAGTACGAGAGGACCGGAATGAACGAACCTCTAGTGTACCAGTTGTTACGCCAGTAGCATCGCTGGGTAGCTACGTTCGGAAGTGATAAGCGCTGAAAGCATCTAAGCACGAAGCACACTCCAAGATTAATCTCATCTGCCGCAAGGCAGACGCAATTCCTGGGAGACTACCAGGTTGATAGGCCGTAGGTGTACGCACAGTAATGTGTTCAGCCAAGCGGTACTAATATTGCGCACCTTTTAATGATATCTTTGCTCATTTGGACATATATTCAGTTCTTAGGGAGCCGTTTTGTCGGCTTTCGAAGGACTTATTAGTTTGTGGGCGGAATCTCGGTGGTGTTGGCGACAGGGTCCCACCTCTTTCCATTCCGAACAGAGAAGTTAAACCTGTCAGCGCCGAAAATACTTGGCAGAATGCCTGGGAAGATAGGTCGCCGCCGGGATCTCGTTCACAAACTTAACTTGCCTACCAAGGTCTTTTGTTATCGCTCCGTTAGGCCCTCTGGTAATGTATTTAATTAACTGAAGCAACAAAATCACATGTCAAAAGCTAGAAAAGTTTCAAATTCTTCGTCCTTAATGGACAAACTCCTGTCTCAAGATTCTACTAATATTAGGCAGTTCAAACAGGGGGAGTTGGTAGAGGGGTTAGTAGTTAGCGCTACCCATGGTGAGATTCTCATTGATGTGGGAGCAAAATCCGAGGGTATAGTATCAGGTTCAGAGCTTGAGGATAGCGATTCATCTTATAAAGACCTGAAGCCTGGAGATAAAGTCTTGGCGACTGTTGTTCAGCCCGAGAACGATCAGGGTTACTTGGTCTTATCCTTTAAGAGATCTGAGAAAGAGAGAAAGTGGAAAACAGTAGAAGATGCCTATGAGACTAACGCTACACTTGAAGTGGTAGTCCTAGAATATAACAAAGGAGGACTTTTGGTAGACTTTGCTGGTCTAAGAGGTTTCATACCCCTTTCCCACCTTGATAGAGTGCACTTTGCGAATGACATAGCTAAGTTTGCCGCTGGAAGCGAAGCAGAGTTAAAAGAATCTCTTAAAGTTCTCTCCGGCAAAGCCTTGAGTGTAAAGGTAATAGAGGTAGATAGGTTAAAAAATAGACTCGTTCTCTCGGAAAAGGATGCCGCAGAGCACTATAGTGATGAAAAAAGACAGGAAAAGCTTTCAAACATCTCCGAAGGAGATATCCTAAAGGGAATAGTTACAGGACTAATGCCATTTGGTATCTTTGTTGATCTTGATGGTGTAGAAGGCCTGGTTCATATAAGCGAAATCGCCTGGGAGAAGGTCAGCCACCCTGGAAATTACTATAAAGTTGGTGAAGCCATAGAAGTGAAGGTCTTAGGTATAGATGAGCAGACTGGCAAATTGGCTTTGAGTGTCAAAAGGCTATCTGACAATCCATGGGAGAAAGTACAAGATAAGTACCCTGCAGGTTCCAAGGTCAAGGGAGTGGTAAGCAGGATTGTTCCTTTTGGAGCCTTTGTGACTATAGAGAAGGGTTTGGAAGGCTTGATCCATGTCTCAGAGACCACAGGGCCCTTGGAAGTTGGCCAGGAGGTAGTGACCGTTGTCACTTTGGTAGATAAAGACAACCAGAAACTCGCTTTGAGTATAAGACAGCTTGAAGAAAAATGAAGCTGAACAGACTTACAAATAGAGCCAGAGGAGTAATAGGAAGCCTATCTTCCGCTGATTTGGTGGGGTTTGATAAATTCTTTGATGAAATAGAAAAATCAAGGGGTATGGGCAATACCTTGCTGCAGTCATTTCCCGAACTTAAAAGGATAGGCAAGACCAAAGGGGCTTTTTACAAGAAAGTCTCTACGAACGAAGTAGTAAAGAAGGCCTATTACCATTCCTTGAGGTTCAATCAAGCCTATGTGGGCACAGAGCATTTGTTGTTAGCATTACTAACCCTTGGGGGCTATCAAGATACTACCAAAGTAGAAAGTAAACTATTGGAGCTTAGCAGCTTCCCCACGCTATCCACTTCCCTGGAAGTAGGCAAGAAGACCCCCATTCTAGATTCCTATGGTATGTCCCTAAATCACAAGGTTGGTACTTTCCCTAGAGTTCCTATTGTTTTTAGGGATGAATTCAACGTTTTGGTTTCGGTATTGCTTCAGAAGAAGAACCCCAATCCCCTAATAGTGGGTGATCTGAGCGTAGGTAAAAGATCTCTCATAGATCTTCTGGTCAGAAAGATAAATGATATGGATGTTCCCCCGTCATTGATGGGATACCGAGTTATAGAGTTTGACCTTTTATCCTTTGTCACCGCCACTCTTGGAAAAGGTAGCATGGAAGGAAGCTTGGAAGCTCTGTTTGATGAGTTAAGATCAGTAGGAAGGGTCATTTTGAGTATAAAAAATTTCCAAAGTCTTTTCTATTCCACTAATATGGGAGTTGCTGTACCTTTGGTATTCTCAGCATTCAAATCGGGATTGGATGAGTCGAACATAAAGTGTATTGCAACCATTTCCGAGTCCTTCTATTCCAGGATAGTGAACGACAACGAACATATGCTTGAGACTTTTACAGTCCTAAATCTCCCCGAGCCCGATGAAAAAAAGACTATTGAGATCCTTAAAGCTAATGCAGAGGTTCTTGGTGAATTCCACAGGATCACAATCTCGGATGACGTGGTGGATTACATATACAGAAAGGCAAAAGATGAGATTTCCGGGGGCAAATTCCCTCAAAAGGGCATCGATCTTATGGACCAGGCCTGTGCGAAATACATTTTAAAAAAGAGAAAAATACCTGAGGATTACAAGGTTATGATAGAAGAGTCGGTTCTGCTTACAGAGAACCTTGATAAGAGCATCTATGCAGGCAATTATGATAATGCTCTGGAAATAAAGGACAAACTGAATTCCCTTGAAGGGAAGATGTGGGGGAATGAGAAAAAGATGTTCTCTAGAAGGAAGCAACCCCTGACTTTTGAGGACATTGACGAGGCCTTGGCATCCATTAGTGGTAGTTTAGGCAGTGCTGATGACCTTAGGACTTTGGGTACCTTGGATGAGAGGATCAAGACCAGAATAATAGGTCAAGAGGAGGCTGTTAATACTATTACAAAGAGCCTTATCAGATCAAAACTGGGCTTAAGACCAAAGAAAAGGCCTATTGGAAGTTTCCTGTTCCTTGGCCCCACAGGTGTGGGCAAGACCGAGTTGGCCAAGGTACTAGCCGAGGAGGCCTTTGGTGAAGGCAGCATAATTAGGCTTGATATGAGTGATTTTGCTGAGAAACACAATGTGGCCAGGCTTGTGGGTGCCCCTCCGGGATATGTGGGTTACGGAGAAGGTGGTGAGCTGACCTCAAAGATAGAACTGAAGCCTGACAGTGTGGTTTTGTTCGACGAGATAGAAAAGGCTCATC
>JBAZBO010000070.1:0-1369 GCA_041671425.1 Patescibacteria group bacterium
TTGGAGGAAAGTCCAACCTCCATGGAAAAATAAGCTACTTTCTTGTCCTCTTGTTTGGGCATTGATTTATTCTAGCAGATTTGGGTCTTTAACTATTTTATTCTTGTACTCTGGTGCTTGGTCTAGATCCCCCGAACTGCATTGTACCTTTGTCCTGCCACTGGTCAAGCCCCTGGCCTTGGAGTTCCCGTCTCATCATCGGGAATCTATTCCTTCTAGTTTTTTGCTCATAGATCCTCCCCGCATAGAATCCAAGAAATCCTGCAATGATAAAGGCTATTAATACAGCGGAGAGCAATTGCTTATTCATCTTAGAAGTGGCGGTTTTTAGCTTTTCTATAAATTTATTCATATCTTAATGCCTCTATTGGCTGAAGTTTAGACGCCTTGTATGCGGGATACCAGCCGAATACTATCCCGATCAAGCATGAAACAACTACTGACAATCCTATTGAATGATACGAAATTGTCGAAGGAAGTGACATAGTCTTGGTGAGGATCAGGGATGCTCCAACACCCAGTAAAACACCTATTATGCCCCCAGTAATAGTTAACACCACTGCCTCTGTCAAAAACTGACTGATGATAGCCTTGGACTTTGCCCCTAAGGACATCCTCAGACCTATTTCCATGGTCCTTTCCGTTACTGTTACTAGCATAATGTTCATAATTCCAATTCCCCCTACTATCAGTGATATTGCCGCAATCCCGGTAAGAAGTGTAGTGAAAGTCTTTGTTACTTCTGTGACAGTTTCCAGAATATCGGCCTGGGATGAAACCATAAAATCTGCATCATTTGGAGTATCTTTCCTATGAAGCTCCAAAAGTAGGAATCCGAGCTGATTTTGAGCCGCTTCCATCTGTTCTTCGCTTTTGGCAGTTACATATATGGTACTTAGGTAATCAACTCCAAAAAGAGTTTTTTGGGCGGTTAGAAGAGGTACGTAGGCGGTTTCGTCGGAGTTATTTAGACCAGTGCTGCCCTTTGATTTGGTTACTCCAATAACTGTGTATGCTGATCCCCCTATCCTTACAATCTTACCTATGGGATTTGCTCCCTTGCCAAAAAGATCTTCTACAACAGTTGGACCTAAGACTACTACTTTTTCCATGTTCTGATTATTTTGTTCCGTAATTCCTGATCCAATGGCAAGAGTTACATTTCTGATATCAAAGTATTTACCGGTAACTCCAGACACTTGAACATTGGTATTGTTCCTTTCATACACGAGTTGTGTTCTTGAACTGTATTCTGCAGCTACACTATCTATTGTACTTAGCCTTTGGGAACTTTCTATTGCTTGTGCATCGGAATATCTCAAAGTGGTGTTTCCAGAAGATGATCCTCTTACGAATCCGCTAGACTGTT
>JBAZBO010000070.1:1379-3722 GCA_041671425.1 Patescibacteria group bacterium
GTAGATTTGAACCAAGTGACTGGATCCTAGATTTGACACTTTGTTGGCTGGCCTGGCCAAGCGTCATGAGGGTTATGACAGATCCAATGCCGATTATTATCCCCAGAGCTGAGAGAGCAGTTCTCATTCCATTCACTTTTAGTACTGATACACTTTCTTCAAACACTTCTGTCAGTTTCATGAAGATCTCCTTACGTCGCTAACTATTCTACCGTCCACTATTGTTAGGATGCGTTTTGCTCTCTTGGCTATCTCTTCATTGTGTGTGATTATCACAATGGTGTGACCTTCTTTGTTTAGCCTTTCAAAAAGGTTGATTATTTCGTCACTCTGATGAGTTGGAAGATTTCCGGTGGGTTCATCGGCCAAAAGTATGGTTGGTTCCATTGATAATGCTCTGGCTATAGCAACTCGCTGTTTTTGTCCACCTGAAAGCTGATTTGGTACGTTTTCCATTTTATCTTCTAGCCCTACCAGTTTGAGAAGCTTTTTTGCTTTTTCGATACGCTCTTTCTTTGGAATGTTGCCATATGACATTGGTAACGTAACATTTTTTAAAGCAGATATTCTTGGAAGCAAGTTATAAGACTGAAAAATAAATCCGATCTCTTTATTTCTTATTTCTGCCAACTCATCTTTTTTCATATCTTCCACGTTCTTGTCGTTTAGTATGTACTTTCCGGATGTCGGTCTATCCAGTGCTCCTAAGATATGCATTAGGGTGGATTTCCCTGAGCCTGAGGGGCCCACTATGGCTACAAAATCCCCATCATCTATCTTGAATGAGACATCAAATAGTACCTGAGTGGCTACTCCATCGTTGGCGTAGGTTTTTGTGACTTTTCTTACCTCGATCATGTATTACAATCCCATCATTCTAAACTCTCCTGGCCTGGCATTCCCACCTGAAGTAGAATTAAACCCTTCTGTGGGAAGTGTGTTGACCAGGACAAGATCCCCTTCATTCAAACCCTCTAGCACCTCAGTATTAGTTCCGTCAGATATACCTGTTTTTATATCCATTTTTTGCTGTTGCCCATCTTGCCCTATCACCATTGCGTACTTGCCATCTTTTGAGGTGTTTACAGCCCCGGTTGGGATGTAAAGCACACCCGCATGACTTTCCACTATGATCTCAGCAGTGACGCTCATATTGGGCAACACTCTGCTATCATCCGCATCGAATTTTATGATCACTGGGTAATTTGCCACACCGCTTGACTGTGTTCCAATCTTGTCTATTCCACTTACTATTCCATCAAAAACCTTACCATCTATGCTGCTTAGTGTAAGTTTTACTTTCTGCCCCACCTTTATGCTATTTATATCTAGCTCTGTTACGTTCAGTTTTACTGTGGGGGTTCCTTCAAGCTTTATGGAAGCTATCGTTTGTACGGATCGGTCAGAAGTGACTGAGTTTTCTATCTGTGTTCCTTCTGTAGCAACAATGTTAGCTATGATACCGTCAGCTGTGGCGAGTATAGATGGTGAGTAAGCCTGATATTCCGAGTATGCACTACTTAGTGCTATCTGAGCCTGTGTTATCGACGACTTTTGGATTTCATAGCTATTTTTTGCCGATATGTAGGCGTTCTCAGCATATTTATATAGATTTCTTTCGTCGTCAGATTGATAGCTATTGGATTCTTTCTCATCCTCAAATTCTTCCTCTTTTTGGATCATCATAGTTTCTAGTGAATAAAGGCTATTCTTTGCTGAGTCCAGGTTGTTTTTTGCTCTTAGATAAGAGGAGTAGGCGTCCTGATAGCTTCTTTCACCCTCTGAATCCAAAGTTATATCCATTATCTTCTGGCCTTTTTTCACTTCCGTTCCTTCAGTGACATAGACCTTGTTTACAATACCGTTGACGCTTGTGGTGATAGCAAGATAGTTGGCTGCGGCAACCTGCCCGGAGGTGCTTATACTTGATATGATATTCCCCTTTTGAACCTGAGATGTCAGGGTTTGATCTGGCGTGGTACCAGTATCTTTATCTAGAAGCTTCTGCCCCACGAAAATTATAATCGCCAGCGCAATTAATAAGAACTTATATCTTTTGATTATGTTTAAAAATTTCTTCATACGATAAGGTTAAAAGAACATCCTGAGAATTCACTGAGAACTTATAGGAAGTCTTACGATGAATTTTGAACCAGAACCAAGTACGCTTTCTACAGTTATCTTTCCTTTATGTCTTTCCACGATCTCCTTAGAAATAGCAAGACCTAAACCGTATCCTTCGTGCTCTGAGTCTGTTCGTGACTGGTCTCCTCTGTAGAACGGTTCGAAAATATTGGAAATATCTTTTTCTGCTATGCCTTTTCCAAAATCTTCGACGATAGT
>JBAZBO010000071.1:0-3524 GCA_041671425.1 Patescibacteria group bacterium
ATGCCTCATACCTCTGTATGACTTTATATCCTGCAGTCTTCTTATATTCTGAGCAACAATCCTTCTAAGTTCCCCCTCTACGGGTATCTTCATAGAGGAGATAGCACTGTTGATGTCAGCTATGTTCTGCTCAGTTAGATCCCTTACTCTTGTATTCAAATCAACTTTGGCTTTCCCCAGGACCTTCTTAGAAAGATTGGGACCAATACCTTTTATATAAACAAGCCCTGCTTCTACTCTCTTCTGATCTGGTACTTCTATTCCGGAGATTCTTGCCATAGGTTAGCCCTGCCTCTGTTTGTGCTTTGGATTTCGATCACAAACCACTCTCAGAACACCTTTCCTTCTTATGATCTTGCAGTCCTTGCAGAACTTTTTAATTGACGTTCTTACTTTCATATTATCTATATCTAAACGTTATCCTCCCACGAGTCTCGTCGTGAGGAGAGAACTCAACCTTTACCCTGTCTCCGGGGAGGATCCTTATCCTAAACTTCCTCATTTTTCCCGATATGGTAGCAAAAGCCTCCTGACCGTCCTCAAGCGTTATCGTGAACGAAGCCCCCATATGAGCTTCCTTAACCACTGCATCCTTTGTAATCACATTTTTTGTACTCATTAGACGTGGGTGATTCTAACAAATATGCCAGATATGGTCAATAAGCTTGTCAATATGGAAAAAATCATAGTTTTGTCAGAATTTCCGGGCCTTTCCCCGTAATGAGAACATCGTGCTCAAACAGCGCAGATACGCTCTTATCGGCCGTTTCCAATGTCCAGGCATCGTCACTTAGTACCAGCGTAGGTGAACCCTTCTGATATATCACCTCCACCGCCAGGACCATACCTTCCTTCAAAATCTGACCTGTACCCCTCACCCCGTAGCAAGGTATCTGGGGTTTTTCGTGCATTTCTCGTCCTATTCCGTGCCCTACCAGATCCCGAGAAACTGAGTAACCTGCTGATTCCACAACATCCTGGATAGTACCCGAGACATCCCCTAATCTGTTTCCCACCTTACATTGATCTATAGCTTCGTAAAGAGCCCTCTCTCCAGCTTTCAGGAAACTTTCGTGTTTCTTAGTCCCTACTTCAACCGTATACGCCAGATCAGAGTTGAACCCCTCAAAGTACGCACCTAGATCCACACTCACAACATCCCCCTCTTTTATTACATACTCGTCAGGAATTCCGTGAACGATGCCTTCATTTATATTGATACAGGTCGCAAAGCTATAATTAGGGACTTTTTTAAAAGCGGGTGTGGCATTATTCTTCAAAATCTCTGCCTCAGCGGCCCCGTTGATCTCCAATAGCGTGACACCAGGACGAATAGCCAATAGGGCAGCCTTGAGAGCCATTGCACCTATCCTGCCAGCCTGCCTGATTTTCTGTTCTTCCAATGGGGTTTTGATCATTAGTCCAAACCTAAAGCAGAAACAACATGGGCAAAGATAACATCCGGAAGGGGCTCTGCGTCAATTTCTACTAGGATACCCTTTTTCTTGAAGTCATCTATCACTTCTTGAGTTTCCTTATAATAAATATCCAGTCTTCTATTCACCGCTTCTTCAGTATCATCTACTCTTTGGGTCAAATTACCTGTACATTTCGCAAGCTCCTCCGGGGGAAGGGTGAGAATATTGTAGGTTTTTCCATCCGAATCACAAAGTCTTCTACCGGAAATCCTTTTGATGGAAGTTTCTCTGGAAATATTTAGCACCACAACTCTGTCAAACACGGGGTCAAAAAGCTCCAAATCCAAACGACATCTGCCCCAGCCATCAAAAATAAAACCGTCTTTGCAATCATCCTTGGCAACACGTTCCCTTAAGAGCTCCGCCACAATGTACTGAGGTACAAGTTCCCCCTTATTCATGTACTCATTGGCAATCTTGTAATGTTGGTTATTCTCAGGAATCGCTCTAAGCATATCGCCAGAGCTTACAAGGGGAACCTGCATCTTCTCGCTTAGCATCTTTCCTATAGTACCTTTGCCACATCCTTGAGGACCTAGTAAAAGTATCTTCATAGACCTGGAATTCCTAAGTCTGATAACTGTCCTCGCATTTGCTTTTCCACCTTTTTATCCACTTGCTTCATGGCATCATTCAGAGCATCTCTAAGCTCTTTCTGCTCGATACCATCTAGCTCTACCTTCTCTATTTTCTTGTCCCCCCTAACCAAGACCTCAACTCCCCTGCTAGAGTATGAAATAAAGATCTGCTCAAGCTGTTTCTTCATCTCTGCCTGGGTTTTTCTTAGATTGTTCAATGCTTTTACTTTATCAAACATAAGATAATTATAACCTTAGTGCAGGAAGCTTTGATAATCGCGAACCGTCATCAGAGATTCCACTTGCCTTACCGTCTCTAACACCACCGAGACCACGATCAAAAGACCCGAACCACCAATGGAAAGATCTGTAAAACCAGTGGCCTTTGTGACCAAGAAAGGAAGTATCGCAATGAGGCCCAAGAATAGAGCCCCAGAAAGGGTAATCCTTGAAATAACGCCTTTCAAGTAAGCAGAAGTGTTACTTCCCGGCCTTATGCCAGGGATGAAGCCTCCTCTCTTTTTGATATCGTCAGCTATCTTGACCGGATCAAACTGGATAGAAGTATAAAAATAAGTAAACCCAAATACTAAAACAAAATAAATCACGTTATAAAGGAGATTCTCTTGAGAAAAGTTGGCATTCAGGAATATCCCAATGTTCTGCAATGTGGTATTAGAAGACGCTACAAAAGGTCCGCTGATCATAGAAGGCAGAGACACCGCTGAGACAGCAAAAATTATGGGTATGACACCAGCTTGATTTATCTTCATTGGAAGATAGTTGGTAACTTTCTGAGATCTCTCACTCCTTCGCCCATACTCAATCAGTACATTCCTGGTACCTTCGTTGACTAATACAACTGACATGACCACCAGCAGGGAAAATAAGAGGAAAATCACCAGTCCCATGATTTGAGCAGCACTTCCGGTAAAAAGACCATTTGCAACCTGCAATGCTGTAACGGGTAACCTGCTTATTATTCCCACAAATATAAGAATAGAGATGCCGTTTCCAACCCCATACTCAGTAACCAAATCACCTATCCAGGTCAAAAGCATTGTACCCGCCATAAGAGTCAATATGAGGATCACAAGCTGAAAGATTCCCAGTGTAGGAATGATCCCCTGCTTACTCAATAAGAAATAGATTCCATAGGACTGAAGTAACGCCAATGGCACCGTAAGAAACTTTGTGTACATGTTTATCTTCTCTCTGCCGTACTCACCCTCTTTTGAAAGCTCTTCAAGTTTGGGGATCATTATCGTAAATAACTGGATTATTATAGATGCGTTGATATATGGGCCTACACCCAAGGTGACTATCGAAAAGTTCTGCAAAGCTCCACCGCTGAAAAGATCAAAAATTCCCAGTATGGCATTTCCGGACAAGTAGGCTTTCAAAGTGGAGGTATCAACACCCGGGACGGGCACATGTGCGAGTAGTCTAAAGACGGCTATTATAAATA
>JBAZBO010000072.1:0-3495 GCA_041671425.1 Patescibacteria group bacterium
CGGATGGCTCAGGAGGCAGAAACAGGCGCTGAAAAGGGTATTAACAAAGCTCTGCCGAAAAGAGCTCCCATCAGAAACCCTGATTGTACTCCCGAGAACCTAGCAAGGGACACCTACCAACCATGACGGGCCACCCAGAGGCGGTTATGAGAACTGACACTCCTAACCGCCTCACTTTATCTTGAGAGCTTCCTTGAAATTATCCAGCGGAAGGGTGTTCACAATATCTTTTTTAGTACACCAACCCCTTCGGGCTACATCAGCCCCATATCTCATCAGATTAAGATGTGAAATCTCATGAGCATCCGTATTTATGATCATCTTTATACCTCTTGTTTGTGCTTCATATACCAGGTCATCTGGCAGGTCCAGTCTGTCCGGATAGGAGTTTATTTCCAAAACCTTTCCATTCTCCTTGACCACATTGAAAAACTCATCCCAGTCAACTTCATACGCATCTCTCTCGTTTAGAAGTCTTCCAGTAGGATGTGAGATGAATGTGACAAAGGGGTTTCGGGCCGCGGCAATAAGTCTATTGGTTATCTGCTCTCTAGATTCGTTAAAACCGCTATGTATACCTGCTATCACATAATCCAGCATTTCCAAAAACTCTATAGGAAGACTCAGAGAAGTGTCAGCCAAGATATTTACCTCATAACCAAGGAGTACTTTAATATTTGAAACCTTGTTTATCTCATCCACAGCTGTTCTTTGCTTCTCAATCATCATCCTGACTTCATCTTCACCTCTAGACTGTACACTGGGGGCATGGTCGGCAATACCCATGTACTCGTAGCCTAGCTCTTCACATGCCTTGACCATCTCTCCTATCGTGTTCAGCCCGTCAGAAGCTATCGTATGCATATGCATATCCCCCTTTATGTCCGAAGCCTTTATCAGGTCGGGTAGTTGGTGAGACTTTGCCAGATCTACTTCGTTCTTGGCCTGGCGCAACTCAGGTGGAATAAGATCAAGCCCCAAATAGTTGTAGAAGGCCTCTTCAGTAGCAAACTCGTGCAGCTCACCCTTATGCTTGATCCCATATTCTGAAAGTGACATCTTCTTGGATAGGGCATAAGTCCTTAGAACGATATTGTGTTGTTTTGAACCTGTGAAATACTGCACCATAGAACCAAAGGTCTTGGGCTCTATTACCCTTATATCAACTTGAGCATTGTTCTTTAGGTTAACACTGAGTTTCTTATCACCTTCGGCTAGAACCTCCCCAATCTCGGGAAACTTCATAAAATGAGCCAGGGATTTTTCAGGCTCTTCAGTAGCCACGACCATATCCAGATCCCCTACTGTGGCCTCACGTCTTCTCAAAGACCCCATAGCTTCTATATTCAGAACATGGGGGGAAGTATTCATATAGTCTATTACCCTTTTTGCTATTTCCTCCGCATGTACCAAAAGGAGTCTAGTCTTCTCATTTTTGGTTTTCTTCATATCAGTGATGGATTCCAGTATCTGCTGTTCGAGCTTTTCACCAAAGCCCTCAAGCTCCATGATCTTATGCGATTCAGCTGCTTTCTTAATCTTTTCCAAAGCGCTGGCCCTGGACGTGAGCTCAAAGGCCTGTGCTAGTTTATACGCCCGCTTGGCACCTATTCCTCTTAGGCCAATCAATCCAAACATCCCATCAGGCAGATCTTTTATTATCTCGTCATACTCGGGATATACTCCTGTTTCAAAGTAGTCACTTAAATGCTGGGAGATGCTGGGGCCAATACCAGGTATGGTATTAAGCCTTTCATCCTCCCACAGGTCTACTACATTCATAGTAAGTGCCTCTATAGCGGAAATGGCGTTCTGATAGGCTCGAATAATGAAAAAGCTATACTCTTTCACTTCCATAGCGGCTACGATCTCTTTGAGCAAAACGACTAGATCTTTATTGGAGATGGTTTCCTTCATATGTCCCTATTCTACCAACTTCTTGACAAAAAATTTACTTTCGTGCTAGCTTTTACACATCGCAACCAACGGGTTGTGAAGCGTCGGATGATGCCATGTACAGGGGAGGAACATGTCTCGTTCAACGATTCGGTTTGTTCTACGTGGGCTGTTGCGGCAGCCTCAAGTCTGAGAGCAGGGTGCTATCCCCGCTAGGATTTTACCCGTGGAGTTCGGTTCGTGTACGTGCATCTGTTTCTAGTTGTAAGCACTAGGGAATTCTCGATCCTCGACGCCCTCTGGTCCCGGATCAGATACCAAAGCGCACAATGCGCACGTGTCTACTGGAAACAGATTCTCTTCGGGAGAGAGACAGCAGGTTAACAACCTCATACGGGCCTCAGGCATCAACAGACATCTGTTGTAGTTAGTCCTGAGGCCCCTCCTTTTTTCAAAACTATCAATTCGTATCATATTGAATTCTTGTTCCTAAAGTCTTATAGTCATCACCAGTCTTAACAAAAGGAGAGATACTGATGAAGGTATTGCGCACGATCTCGGGTGTTCTGCTGTTCTTGCTACTTGGGAGGCTTGTCCTCAATGTACTCGAGGAGAGGTACTTACCCATCGGAATGCAGATCATGCCGTAGATCTTAACCTAGAGGATAGAGTTCTTTCTCCTACTTCCCCTATCCTCTAGGAAACCTCTTTTTTACCATCACCCTATAGCACTTGACAGCCTAATAAAATATGATAAAATTTCGGGCAGTGTGATGCAGGTAGAGCTGTTTTACCTGCTTTTTTGCCCACGTGGGCACAGGTCTTCCCGAAAGGAGACAGTATCATGTGTGGACCGCCGAATAAGGCAACGGGTTGTGTTAGCAAAACGAATTCGATGGGCAACGACCGCGCCGGCATGTGGGACGACATCTCGACCGCCACGAACTGACCAACGACGGCATCGGCCCCCCTTCCTTCACACTCAGATGGTGAAGGCGCCACAAGGAAGCGGCTAGAAGAAAATCCCAAACGAGGGGAGGTGGTAGACAAGTGAACTAGCGTAAGCTAGTGCCCGGCGCTCACTGTGAGACTGTAACACTTTGGGCGCCGGGTTCTTTTTTTTCCAAACATAAAATATCCACAATTGACATCACAAATAACCTGTAATATAAATACCCTAACCTAAAGAACGGGAAAGGAGAGCAATGGATAGTCGTGTCGTAAAAAGCCTGAAAACCGGCTATGTTTTCGCCGCATCCATGGGATTGGCACTTCTACTGGTGCTTTTGTTCGGTGTAGCCACAAACCTGATCGGTGTAAAGGCGACTTTGATCATCACAGCAGCTATGATCTACACGTACACGGTACTATCACTGGCCGGATGGAGACCCTTCCACAGAGCACTAGAAGCGTTCGATCATCTATATCAGTAGGAGGAAGAGTTGAAACAGCCTTTTGAAGTAACGCTCAGAAGAAGGAAAACACCAAAAGGAATCGCGGCTGAAAAACTTCTGAGGGATGCGGGTTTCGAATTCTCAATCGTTGAACCTGAAAGATACAACGTACCAATTCTCAGTTGGGGGGAGAGAAACTACGTTG
>JBAZBO010000073.1:0-3460 GCA_041671425.1 Patescibacteria group bacterium
CCGCATCATTTTCTTAGCTCTTTTGACCTCATCTGATCGTAATTTCATCATCCTAAAGTGGTCTTTGCCGTACTTGCTGGCGGTTACTTTCCCCCCCATTTGGCCTAACATCTGAGCAGCTATTGATTTCCCCATGAAGACATATTAACACACCTAGCAAGTGTTTGTCACTTTCTTGCCTTGCCGTTGCACCACTGGTTATCATCTGTCTTGTGTGCAAACCATGACTGATTCCCCTTCTCGTACTTCTTCATGGCTACTCCATGCACCGGGCAGGTATGTACTTCGGTTTCTTTTCCATTTCCATTACCAGATGTCTCTGGGGTGGGAAGCTGCTGAGAGTGGAGGGTAAAATTAACCAAGCAACTTGATTTCCCCATTCTCGATCTTCTTTTTGTATTCAAGAGCTTGTTTCCATTCCTTTTCGAATTTGTCCCCTGGATATCGGCTGTTGAGTAGATCAATTTTTTTGTAATCTCCGTGAAGAAGATACTCTTGTGCATCATTATCGCTGATAATCGGGTTGGTTTTAAATTTGGATGCTTCCACATCTACTAGACTAGCAACGGAGATGCCATTAATTACTGCATAACCAAGGTTTACCGGAAGTCGTGCTTCCATTCCCGCGATCAAGGCTTTTGCTTCCACATCGTTTAAATTGAACTCATCTCCGTTTATAAGTTTAGCTTTCCACATGGATCATTCCTCCTTTTCTTGGCTGTGACTTTATTTTGATTGCATCAGTTTTTACCCACCGCATAAGAGTTAGCTTCCAATTGCGACCTTTCGTCTTGGAGTTCCCGGGGCGCTCACCAGCCCACAAAACCATATCATCGTATTTGCTTCTAACAAAAGATACGGGAATTTGGTATTTGGTTGCTATCTCCTGAAAATCGTCCTCATTTACATCCTCGATTGAGAGAGTTTGTACCCTCTTCTTATGTTCTATATTGTCTTTGTTCTTATTAGATGTCGTTTCAGCTACCCCTTTGATGTCGTTTTGGACACCCCTTTGTGCATTTTCAGACACCCCTTTGGGAAGGGATGTTGTTTCAGACACCCCTTGATAATGTTCTGTATTCATTTTCCAAATATCGTTGATTGTATAGGTTTTTACCTTTTGAGGGCCGCCCGGCGTATTAACAACATACTCACCGTCATACCTAATCCATTTGTGATCTACCAGGTATTTGAGTGATTTTTTAAATTGCATACGACCAACTTTCATTTGGGCCATTAGAGTTTTTTCGCTGGCGGTACACTTTCCGTTTTCTCCGGCATATCTTTTCATTTGCAGGTATAACGATTGGTCGTGTGATGAGGAGTGGTTAAGTATGTAATTGGGAACTAAAGTGAAGTATTTTTTGTCTCCGCTTTCATCTTGAATGGACAGGTGATTGTCGGTCATTTCAGTATTTCAATGCTTGATCTAGTTCTTTTAATAAATCCAAGTTCTTTTAGTTCTCTCAAGGCGTTTGATACTATTCTTGGGTTGTAGCCGGAAGCCTTTGCTAGGTTATCTAAGTTGAATTTTTCCCTGCTAAGTGTGAGAAGAAAAGAAAGTGTCACATACACCGCCCTTGCTTTCCTGGAGACATTACTATTTAGGTAAATATCCTTATTTACAAAAAATGTATCCTGTAGCCTCAAATCCTGCACCATGATGTACTTTATATACTTTTCAAAAACACAAGTCAACTGGCACAAACTATATCAAAAAAGGATTTATATGATTTACTCCAGCAGGATGAACACATTGACAATAATTTATCTTAATGTTAAACTATACGCATGAAAGTAATCAGGTTGCCTAACCTAAATGCTAATCTGAAAGTAGTACCAGATTTCGGTTGGCAAATACAGTTAGCCCGTATGGAATGTGGTTTAACTCAAAAGGAATTAGCGGAAATGCTGGGACACACTACAACTTGGCTTAGTTTGATTGAATCAGGTAAACGGGGGATTAGCGTTACAGGTGCATGGCAAATATCTCAAGTTACCAACAAACCAATAGTTGATTTGTTACGATTATGAAACTAATAAAGCTAACCAAGGAGTCCCATGACGCTTGATAAAAAGGATAATTCAAACAAAATAATACTCGACCTATGTGGTGGCACTGGGAGCTGGTCAATGCCTTATAAAGAGGCTGGGTATGATGTGAGACTAGTAACAACTCCTGAAAACGATGTACGGACTTATAAACTACCTGACGAGCCAATCTATGGTATCTTGGCAGCCCCACCTTGTACGATGTTTAGCCTTGCTCGGACAACCGCAAAAACACCTAGAGATTTTAATGAAGGTATGGAAATTGTTGAAGCTTGTCTTAATCTTATCTGGCAAGCAAGGAAGCGAGGTAAATTAGCATTTTGGGCTTTGGAAAATCCAATGGGGTATCTCCGACAGTTCTTGGGCAAACCACCATTTACTTTTACACCAACTGATTTTGGAGACAGATACACAAAGAAAACAGATATTTGGGGTTACTTTAATTATCCTGTTAAAAGGTCAATTAGTCTTTCGGAAGAAGAAGAACAAAAAATAAAAAGAGGACACGGTAATCCAACCCCGCTTACCCAAGAAGAAAGACACCGTATGAGTATTAACAACCGACTTCTTCCAAATATTGAAGGACTTAGGTTGACAGTTGCTGCACGCAGGGCTATCACCCCCCAAGGCTTCGCATTAGCATTTTATAAAGCAAACAAATAATATGACTTTATTACCTGTATATCTGATATGAACTATCCATACCGAGAAAAACAAACACTAATTCAATTCCTGCTAAATACTTTCGACTGGCGTATGTGGAACCGAAACCCAGAGTGTGAATGCAGCTGGCAGTATTTCGGCGGAAAGTTAATGTGGATACCGTTAGGAGGTTGCCCATACCATGACTAATTCCAACCAGAAGAGGAAATGGAACAATCCAATGCTTGGAGGAGCGACAAACCTCATCGTAAGCTATTCCAGTAAAATAGCCCCCGCAGTAGAGCCGACTTTCTGCATTTCAAGCATTTGCCCGACCAGTAATCTGATTTATTTTAACATAATCAAATAACCGATATAAAAATGACTTTCCTTCTTGGTTTCATCTTAGGTTTAATATCAGGAATATTCGGTCTTATTTTATTTACATTAGGAGCTATGTTAAAACAGTACCAAGACGAGGAGGTGAATAACATTGATTAATACAATAGCGATTATTACCGTAGCTTTGGCTTTATTGACCTTGTGCGGACTGGTAGGAATAGTGTTAAGGAAAATAAATATGACATATTCCGATATGTGGCAGCTCCACGATGATGACGAGTTAGACGAGTTTAAACTTAAAACTCTAGGAGATCTACAGCAAATAAAAACCCGCCTTGCTTGGTCAAAAAAGCGAGAGAAAAAAGACTTAAAGCAGGAAAGAACCAGATAGTTTCATTGCCTTTCCTTTGACCAATGCTGTTGA
>JBAZBO010000074.1:0-3430 GCA_041671425.1 Patescibacteria group bacterium
AGATTAATATGACAGCTACTGTGGGATATGATTACTCTACACCCATAAGCTACAGTTTTGAAAACGATAATACGCCTTGTTCTGCGAATGCTGGAAGTGGCGGAAGCAATAGCGGTTGGCAATCAAGCAACACCTTTCCTGATAGCGGTTTGGATCCTAATAAGTGTTATGGATATAAAGTGACGGCGCGGGACAACCTTTCTATTGCCGGCACTGTTTCAAGCATTTCCACTACATACACTTCTGCCAATGTTCCCGGCCAACCTACATTGAGCAATCCTCAGCTTGATACTCTGGATATAGATAATGATGCCAATGGCAACCCCTCTTCCAACCCCACTACCTATTTTGCTGCCCAGGTCACGTACAGTAATCCCAGTGATTCCACTTGGGATGGGATGTGGGTAAATGCTAGTGGTAATCCCTCAGGCTCTGAGGTTTGGCTGACCGATGCAGAGCTTGACGCCATAACTTTGCAGGGTCTCAATCCTGGAACCACATATGGAGTATCTGTAAAAGCCAGAAATGAGAATCTTGATAACACATCTCTAGGCAGCGAGGGACAGGGCGTTACATTTGCTCCTCTGATCTCAGTCATTATTTCTGGTGAAACTATCCCTTATGGTGTTGTTGCACCAGGGGCTTCAAAAAGCACCTTGCAAACCAATCCGGTGACCACTCAATCAGCAGAGAATAATGGTAATGTGCCGGAGGACTTTACTATTTCCTCTACCAATGCAGTGAACGGTGTAACCTGGACATTGAGCGTCACTCCGGGATTTGCATATGAGTTCTCAACGGATGGGGGAAGCATCTGGACTCCATTCATTTCTGCTGGCTCGCCATTGCCTTTGGTAGATAATATTGCAGATGGTAGTACCCAGGCCTTTGATCTGCGGATAACAGTGCCTACAGATCCTGGGGATACACTTGAAAAAACAATTACCAATACAATTACGGCCTCCCAGGCAGAATAGATATTTCCCTTCATAACAAGATAAAAAAGATGTTGACAGATGCTAGTTTTTTATGTAACCATTAGGATATGAATAAGAAAACTTGCCCGATACTTGTAACTTTAGGACTCTTCTTGCTAGTTGCTTTATCCTTTCTGGTTTCTAAGTACGCAGTAGTATATGCTGATCTCACCGATACAGTTCAAGCTTACATCACTGCCGAGGTGATCTCAGTAGCCATTGACGAAGATACTATCCCGTTTGGTGTTGTTGGAACAGGTAGCACACAAAATACTACATCTTTAGGATTGGGAGACGGTCCCCCTGAGTATACGATCACCGCAACAAATAATGGTTCAGTAGCCGAGGATTTTGATATTGCTGGAGATGACTCTACAAACTGGACATTAGCCGCTGATGCTGCCTCTGAGGTTTTTACCCTGGATCATTGTGTTACGACTTGTGACACGTCACCCCTCTGGGTACAGTCTGGCATAGGCGCTTCCTTCGTTGAATTTGCTAATAACATAGCCGCATTGGGTACCTCTGATGTTGATCTGCAGGTAGGAACCCCAACGTTTACAACCCATGTGACTGAGGAAAGTTTCACTGTGACCATTCAGGCATCTAAACACCTGTAATTTATTGGATTTGACAATATGGACACCTTTCTTGTTGAATAGGTGTCCTTTCTTTTGTATGATAATTACATTATGCGCAAATATCTAAGGAGAGGTCTTCTTTCATTACTCTTGGTACTGGGAATATCCTTTGTCTCTTTTCCTCGTTCTTTTGCTAAGGTGGGAGTAGGCGTGAATGTGGGAATTATTCAGGTGAGTGAGATACTGAAAGCGGGAATGATCTATGACCTTCCTCCGGTTACTGTTATAAATACTGGTGATGAGCCCTCAAATTATGGTTTATCCATTGCTCATAGATCGGGTCAAAAACAACTCATCCCTGAAGACAGCTGGTTTACATTTGAGCCGGAGAGCTTTTACCTGGAGCCTGAACAAACGGGTCTGGTGCGGATAAAGGTTCAATTGCCCCTTAAGACCGAACCAGGAGACTACTTCGCATTTTTGGAAGCACAGCCCACTTCTACTGTGAAAAGGGGAGGGGCTTCAGTAGGCGTTGCTGCAGCATCCAAGCTATTTTTCACAGTTGCACCTGCCAACATATTCTTAGGTATCTTTTACAGACTGTCTGCCATCTGGACTAGAAGTATGCCCTGGTCCGCTATCATCGCAGGAATTTTGGGTCTGGGGATTCTGATTGCTATCTTGAGGAAATTCATACACATTGAGATCAAGGCAGCACCCTCAAAGAAGGATTCGAAAAAAGATGGAACAGACAGTTTACACAGTTTATAGACGTGAGACACCTACTGGTATGTGCATTTCTACTTTTTGCTATTTGCTACCTTTATAAAGGAAAAATTCTTGCAGCCCCTACAGAGAATGTTGCTATCCCAGCTACGGTAAAAATAAGCATTTGTGGTGACGGTGTAGCCGAAGGAGAAGAGGAGTGTGATAATGATGACCTTCTTGGTGAAACCTGCTATACCCTGGGATTTGGTGGTGGGACTGTGACCTGTGACCCAAGCTGTTCTCTAGACACCAGCCTTTGTATCCCGGTACCCCCACCCGATGAAGATGACGACGATGAAGATGATGACGATAATGTTGTGGAGGAGATTGTGCAAGTTGTTCAAAACATAATGCGCCCTTTCACACAGCTTGTTTCTATTGTGACCTTGCCTGACTATTTGAAGGTCTTTGATATCAATTCTGATGGTAAAGTGAGGTTTGACGAACTGTTCGATTCTGCAAGGGTTTGGTTCGATGATTGGAAGATCTATCTTGCCAGAAATACCAATATAGAAAACAGACAAACTGCGCTTGGTTTGTCATGTGATTTGAATGTAGATGGGGTGTGTGACTTGGTCGATTTTTCGATACTGATGTATCATATTGACAGGACTTAAGGATCATATGACTGCATTGAAACTAGTAGCTCTGACGATATTTTATGCCATCCTTTCGTGGGTGATGATCCATTTGTTGGCGGTATTGGGAGTTTTTATTGCTTTAGCATATCCCATATGGTGGGCAGTCCTTCCCCAGGGGACATTCTGTTTTTACTGTAAATCTTTGAAACAAGGTATGTGGTGTAGGTTTTGCAAAAAGACTGTGGATCCAAATGACCCCGTGTATCCTCATGTCTCCAACTTAAGGTCAGCAGTTCTTAATGGCATTCTGATTTTTTTATTCACTGTTCTTTCTATAACCCTAGTTTATGGAGAGTCAAAGCTTTTGAATAAACTGGGGATACCACACACTGCTAAAACAGTATATTTTGTGATACCTGCCAAGGGTCAGTACAGGCTTGGTGAGATCTTCCCGATGAAGATAGAGCTAGTAGGTGTAAAGACTCCGATAAATGCCATACAGGCTGATGTAAGCTTTGATCCG
>JBAZBO010000075.1:0-3141 GCA_041671425.1 Patescibacteria group bacterium
AGGCAAATGGCACCTCCAACACTACCTTATTTGCTTCTATTTCAACTGGATTTGCCATCTTTAGCAGAGCAAGTATCGAACTGTTATGCTTGACGACCCGTTCCAATACTGCACTCCATTTTTCCTTTATCTCCGCCATTTCAACACTACTAGTATCCTGCTGGCTGGCGTTCTCCACCTTGGCCAAACCTTCTTCTTCAATAGGCTTCTTGTCGTCATGCTTGGTCAGAGCAATTGAGTCAGCCTGGGCACGTGGTGTAGCAGGCTCACCCGAAACAGGCAGCATGCTAACTTTAGAGCCCAGGTTATTGCCTGATAAAGTAACTATGGCAAGCTCCAAAGGTAGCTGAGGAACTGGGGATGTTTTTATGGCATTTTGGGCTTCAAGAAAAACCCGAATGACATGAGTAAGCGACGTGGTATCAACAGTACCTGCCTGAGTTTGCATATTGGCAAGTACTTCCTCAGGTGCATCTATCAATCCTTCGTAAGCATCGGCCTTAATGAAGAGCAGTTCTCTGAAGTATTCCAAAAGTTCGCCAGTCCATGTGTAAAGGTCTACGCCCTCCGTATAGAGAAGATTGATCTTTCTCAAAGCTGAGGCAGCATCACTTTTGAGAAGATCCTCCATAAACTCAAGGTAGTCTTCTTTCGAGGTGGCCGTGAGGAATGTATTCACATCCAGATTACCTTCGATAATCTGCTGGAGAGTTGTTTCGGCATCCCTAAAGCCACCAAATGCGGAGCGGGCAACCATTTCTAGATTCTTCTTAGTAACCTGAGCCCCTTCCTTCTCAGCAATGTTTCCCAACTTCTCCATAAGCTGCTTAAGTGTGGCCCTTTTTATGTTGAAAACCTGACAGCGCGACTTTATCGTGTCAGGGACCTTGTGGGACTCCGTAGTGCAAAGGATGAAAACACAGTGAGAAGGAGGCTCCTCCAAAGTCTTAAGGAGGGCATTGAAAGCCTCCGTGGTTAACATATGGACTTCATCAATTATATAAACTTTCTTTCTGCCTACTGATGGTGCCAGTTTAACCTTATCCCTAAGATCCCTAATATCATCTATTCCCCTATTACTGGCTGCATCTATTTCTATCAGATCAAGGAAAGTACCATTTTTTATAGAAAGACAGTTCGTACACTTGTCGCACGGATCCCCATCTTTCTCCAAATTTTCACAGTTGAGTGCTTTGGCCAGGATTCTAGCTACTGTGGTTTTGCCCACCCCTCTCGAACCTACAAAAAGATAGGCATGAGCAGTCTTTCCGGTCTTGACTTGGGTCATCAAAGCTTCTGCCACACTACTTGGCCTGGAAAGCTCGCTAAATTTCTGCGGTCTATACTTGGTGTAGAACATAACAAATACACCCCAACAATGGGCATTGCACTAAAGTATACATTCTGGATAAGACTAATCAACTAATTGGGAAAGGAATGTTTCTTATATCATCCAATTGAGCGCTACTAAGATCAGAAAGGACCCAATCTGACACCTCAAGATCAACGTTCTCAGGTCTTCCAACCCCCACTCTGTATCTCCAAAAGTCCTGTGACCCTACTTTTAGAATGATATCCTCTACACCGTGGTGCCCGGCAGAGCCAGATCCTTTTTTAAACACCGTCTTGCCAAACTCCAGATCCACATCATCGTGTATGACAACTAGGTCATCAAGACCAACTTTATAGTAGGAAAGGACTTTTGATACACAATCCCCCGAGGCATTCATAAAGGTATCAGGCTTAACCAGTACGAGATCCTCATGCTTTGATACTTCGCCCTGCAACTTTTTTTCCTCGGACCAGGAAAGATTCTTTTTGGAGACATAATCATCCAGTAGCATGAAACCTACATTATGCCTGTTCTTCTCATACTGTTTTCCCGGATTTCCCAAGCCAACTATTATCTTCATCTTAGTGATCATCTCCATCATGGTGAACACCAAGTAGATGCAAGATGCCATGCGATACTAGCTGGGATATCTCTTCCTCCATAGTATTCCCATATTCCTGAGCCTGTCTTCTAGCTTGGTCTTTGTTCACAACAATATCCCCAAGATAGTACTTGTTCTGCATATCATCATCTATATTGAAAGAAAGTACATCGGTAGGGGCATCTTTGCCTTTATATTCCTTATTCAGCTCCAACATCCTCTTGTCATCAACCAAATTTATTGATATTAAAACTTCTTTGGGTGTATCTATCACTAAGCTCATGTGTTTGCTAAAGGGCTAAGAACTCCTCAAGGATTCTTAACTCAGAGGTTTCTTTATCCACAAGGTCTTGTCTGTTACCCTTTTTATAACTTTCGATCGAGTCGTTGTGTTGCTTGATCTGCTTCTCTATGACCTTTTTTACCACTTCATCTGTGATCACACCACCTGAGACCCTCAACTCAATCTCTTTATTCTTCAAAGCCGCCAAAAGGAACCGCAACACAGACAACCTCAAGACATCACCTGCTTTTTGGTATGTGAAAACTCTAGTCTGAAGATCATTCAGTAACATATATCATCTCCTCTTGGATTCCAGGGCTATCTTCCTGGCTTTTTCCTTATTCTTTTGTCTTTTGAGCGCGCTTGGTTTCTCAAAACGTTCTCTAAGCTTTACCTCTTGCAGGATACCAGCTTTTTGAACTTCCCTGTTAAACCTTCTCAGGGCTTGGTCCAAGGACTCACCATGTCTGACTTTTATTTTCATAAAATGTCGAAAACACCTCCAAGTAAAATTTTTCAACTTTCAACTACCAGGGAGTATATACACAACTGCCTGATTGCGCAAATGTCATAGATATAAAGATCATTGTCACAAAAAGGAAAAGAACGAACACAAAATGTGTTGATTGTTAGCCAAAGATCCTAAAGATGTCCCTAGCGGTCACCAGTGCCAGCACAAGCAGCAAAACCAACATACCCCACCTATGAAGAGCCTCCTCAAATCCTGGAAGCACTTTCTTCCCTCTAATTCCCTCAAGAGCAACAAAGAACAGCCTGCCACCATCTAGGGCTGGTATAGGCAAGAGGTTAACTACAGCCAAACTAACAGACATAAGCCCAACGAGATCAAAAAGTCCAAGATAAGCCTTAGGACCACCATATTTGAATATGCCCTCTATTACGGAATATATACCCACAGGTCCA
>JBAZBO010000076.1:0-3110 GCA_041671425.1 Patescibacteria group bacterium
TTTGGATAGGAGGTCCGCCTTCTCCCCTGTTATCTATATGCCCATCAGAAGTTACAGGTAACTCGTTTTTTCTTCCAGGGAGAGGATAAGAAGGCATGATGTTGTTATAACTAGGCATATGAATATGTTAACACAGAGAAACGGGTTACTTCTTCTTATCCTTAAGATCCACCTTCACTGTGTCCTCAATAAAGTCTCTGACCCTTTCCAAAAGTTCCTCTTTATAAGGCTCACTCACATCTTTTAGAACTTCCACATATGGAGCTGCTTTCTCCGCAACTTCATTCACGAGTGGAGCTATTTTATCTCGGGCAACAGTATATACAACCTTGGCCTCTTCCAAAGCCTCAGCACCCTTTTCGGCATATTTCTCATAGTCACCCTTCAATTTCTCCCTGGTTTCCTTACCAGACCTTGGGGCAAACAATAATCCCAGAATAGCGCCTATTCCCATACCTAACCAAAAGTTATTTGGGGACCTGCTTTCTTCGTATCTACTCATTCATCCTCCTTTCTTTCTTTTGAACTTCTCCTTTCATTTCTTACAGAATTCACAACCTTTACCCCTTCCATCAAACCGGACATGATAGAAAGAAGTATGCCCACAGGCTTGGAAGCTATACCGGTAACAGCATGCACATCATCAAGAATCAGTCCGGATTTTTGAAGAAGCTTTCGCATATCTTTTAACAAAAGGGCTACAAAAACACCCACCAGCAAAAGGTTCATGGTAAGAAGAGAAATTACGATTATTAGTAATAAATCAGTATTCATGGGCAGTCCTCAACGCAAAAAGTATAACACACAAGACTATTGTCCGGTTATATCTTCCAAAACATTTGGAGGCGCTGATGATGAAGATTGACTAGTCTGCATCACATCAGGCACCAGTTCAGGTCTAAATATGATCGTTCTAACCAACTCAGTTTTTTTATCCAGTTTGTTCACAGACAAAATACTGAGAGTATTGATACCTTCATTCATCTTAATAGAGGTAGCAAAGCTTCCATCAGTATTGAGTAAGACTTTTTGATTGTTCACAAAAACCGACGAATCAACATCTGTCTTTCCCACAACATCTACAATGGAATTTTTAGAGATAAAGTTATTCTCAGGGTATGTAACTTCCAAAAATGGGGCGTCATTGAAACTTTTGTACTGATAATACAGGTATCCAAAGAAAGCGGTGATCAATACAAAAACTATCACGGAAACAAAAAGCGCTGGTGTGAGGACAAGGTTGGAGACCTTTAGGTTGGAAAATCTGTCGGGTGCGGGGGCAGATCTGTTTTCAAATACTTTCTCATATTCCCTTCTCCAAAGAGCCATCACTTCCTGCATATCAAGCTCCAGGAATTCTACATAGGTCTTCAGAAAGCCCTTAGCGTGGGTCTTTCCATCAAAAACGCCATATTCGTCCGATTCGAGGGCTTTTATATACTTGGCATGGATCTTTATCGCACTTTGGACATCCTCAAGGGTCAGCTTGCGTCTTTTTCTTTCATTGATGAGAATCTGTCCTATGGATTTCATATCAAACAAGACTTAGAATTCTTCGTCCCCCGGATCTGGGCCAAGGAAGTCGTCAACTGTCTCGCGTCTGGTGAGTACATCTCGGGGTTTACTTCCCTGCTGAGGACCAACAACACCCCTCTCCTCCAATTCATCCAAAATCCTAGCCGCGCGGGCATATCCAATGGTAAGCCTTCTTTGCAATAGGGAGGCGGAGGCTTTACCTGCCGAGGTCACTATTTCTACTGCCTCATCAAAAAGGGTATCCACATCTCCTCCTCCGGAAGAGGTAGAGGATCTCTCCTGGGAGTTTGTAGGAACAGATGTGATATCTTCTCTGTACTCTGGCTGGACACCTCTAGCCTTCAGGTAATTCACTAGATTGGTTATCTCTCTATCAGAAACCCAGGCACCTTGTAACCTCATGGGTTTGGCAGCATCGGGGGGCATGAAAAGCATATCCCCTTTACCCAAAAGCTTCTCTGCACCCGGCTGATCTATGATCACCCTTGAATCAACCTGGCTCGCCACATTGAAGGCCACCCTACAGGGGATATTGGCCTTGATCAATCCCGTGATCACCTCTGCTGAAGGCCTCTGGACAGAAAGGACAAGGTGTATACCTGCTGCTCTAGCCAACTGAGCTATCCTTATAATGTTTTTCTCTACAGATGTCGGATCGGCGATCATGATATCAGCTAACTCATCCACCACTACCACTATGTAAGGCATTGCCTGAAAACCAGATTTCTCATTATACGAATCAATGTTTCTAGCCTTGGCAGCTTCAAAAAGCTTGTATCTATGGTCCATTTCTGCAGCGGCCCATCTGAATACGGCTGCGGCCTTTTCAATCTCAGTGACCACCGGTGTCATCAAATGAGGTATATCTCCATAATTTACAAGCTCTGTCCTTTTAGTGTCGATAAGCACCAGTTTGCACTCCTGGGGAGTGGTCCTATACAGAAGCGAGAATATTAGCGAATGCAGGAACACAGACTTCCCTGAACCGGTGGCTCCGGCTATAAGCATGTGAGGCATTTTCGCAATGTCATATACTATTGTGTTTCCACTAACATCCTTGCCTAATACAGTGGACAGCCTGGATTTAGTGTTTCTCATCGCATCGGACATCAACAATGATTTAAAATTAACCACAGCCCTATTCTTGTTCGGAACCTCTATACCTATCCTATCTGTTCCGGGAATGGGCGCCTCCATCCTTACTGAACCAGTCGGTGACTTCAAGGCAGAGGCAATCTCATACTGCAAATTCACGATCTTAGAAATCTTCGTACCAGAATCCACACTTAGGGCGTACTGAGTAACGGCGGGACCGGGCTGAACATCCTCTATACCCACATTTATGTTGAAAGACTTAAGAGTATCTTTTATTATCTTCTCCCTCTCCCTGATATTCCCAAAATCAGGAGGGGCTCCGGTATCATCCTCCAGAAGATCGTACGGTGGAGTTTCCCAAACCTTATCTGTATACGGCAAAGAGGCTAACGAGGTCAGGTTATCTTGGCCACCTACTCCAATCACAGGTTCTCTTTTTACGAGTACTTGAGGCTCCGATAAAGGCGCTAGGACCTCAA
>JBAZBO010000077.1:0-3032 GCA_041671425.1 Patescibacteria group bacterium
CATCAAGGTCAGCAGCGGAAAAATCTTCCCAAGTCCTGTACTTTCCAAAAAGCCTCCTTGTTATCTCATTTACCTTCTTGTCGGTGGTTTGGGCTGAGAGCATCACTGCTATAGCAAACTCCATCTCATTACTATAATTAAGTTCCGACTTGGCATTCGGGTATGCCTTCTTCAGGGTGCGAGCGATTTCTTCCGCATGAGTTCTTTCATCCATAAAACCCATTATATCAACTATTGACTTTGTACTTTTTATAAGATAGTTTCTATACAGAACTAGTCCCGTCTAGGGGCGGGGGTCAAAAATATAGGAGAGATTAGGGGGTTCCCCCTAGAGATAATCGTCGGGGGAGCCCCTTATCAATTCATATGACTAATAACCTTAAAAATACTTTAGCCTTACTTGCTCCTGCAGTCTTAGTTATAGTCGCACTTATATATTTTTCAGGCAGGACAAAGCCGGCACCTGCTGAACCTAAAGAAAGTACCATGTCTATTTCAGATTCAAATACAAAAAAGACTTATGCCAGTGTCCCAGCAATGCAGCTTGAAGAGGGAAAAGATTACAAGGCAGTCATGCACACAAACCTCGGGGACATAAACATAGATCTCTTCGAGGATCAAACTCCCATTACGGTAAATAACTTTGTTTTTCTATCAAAAGAGAAATTCTATGACTCAACTAGATTCCACAGAATAATAAAGGGATTCATGATCCAGGGAGGGGATCCCCTAGGAAATGGCACAGGAGGACCTGGTTACAGATTTGACGACGAGCCAATAACTGAAGAATATACAAAGGGAACTATAGCCATGGCCAACGCTGGACCTGATACCAACGGCAGCCAATTCTTCATCCTGCATGAAGACTATCCACTCCCAAAGAATTACGTCATCTTCGGGCGTGCATCGGATGAATCAAGCCTTCAAGTCATTGACTCGATAGCCAATATACCAGTTGCTGCATCTACCAGTGGGGAGCCTTCATCCCCTACACAGGAAATAACCATAAACTCTGTGGATATTATTGCTGAGTAACAAGGGTCTTGAACATTTCCACCCACATATCGGGCGTAATGTTCTGTGGTCTTAGCTTTCCGTCAACACCAGTAAGAGAAAGCTCTTCTTTTGTGAAAGGCTTGTTAAGCATTTTCCTAGGATGAGAGAAGGCCTCATGAAGGAACCCTTCATACTTCTCTACACTTTCATATCCAATGAACGACTCTTTCCTAGTTAGCCTTATTATCCCCCCATCTACCTTGGGGGCAGGATCAAATAAATCTCTGTTAACAACACCTAAATATTCAACATCAAAGAAGGTTTGAACAAAAGAAGATATATAGCTAGCATCGTCTTTTCTAGCAGCTACCTTCTCGGCAACTTCCTTTTGGACAAGAAGCACGCACAAACTAGGTTGGGGAACTTTCTTTACTATCATGTGAACTATTGGTGAAGTTATATTGTACGGAAGTGACCCAATAACTTTATAACCCTCAGGGGCATTGAATTGTGGCAACCAAGTGAGGATATCACTATGAATGATTTGTAAATTTGAGTCTTCGGAAAACATGTTTCTAAGCTTTCCGATAAATCTCTCGTCTATCTCAACAGCATAGGCCCGAGCATTCTCAGGCAAATGATCGGCAAGAGTAACCGTTAGAGCACCCAAACCCGCTCCTATCTCCACTATCGTATCGCCTTTTTGCATATTCAAGGCCAGAACCATGCTCACAGATATGGACTTTTCCAAAAGAAAATTTTGTCCTAGTGACTTAACAGGATCATAGAGCATTGCCTAAAGTATACAACATGATTATTTCCTCAATACAAAATGAAGTGATATCATGTACGAAGCTTGTTGGGAGGGAGAAAATGATCTTTATCTACTGTGACCCCGAAAACCTCGAGGAGGCACGTGCGGGAGTCCGTATTGTGTTTCCCAGTATTGACGAACAAACACACACAGCCACAGCAGGATCATTGGCGATGATACTTAACCTCCTGGGCTCAGCCTCAAAGGAAGAGAACATCCTTTGGATATGGGGAAATATGCAGTACAAGGCGCTGCCAAAAGAGGTGAAAACATTCGTCAATGGAAAGGAGATCGAGAGGAAGAATGGGAGAGAAGAATAACCACAAGACGTTTTTCTCTCCCGCGCACTACTCTGGAGCGTTGGTCAGAAGATACACCATAGTCCAGCCTGTCCTCCATTCACCTTTGGCGGCGTCCACATAGCCAAGGTCCACTTTGTTTCCCTTTATTGCGCCACCAATGTCTTCAGCCCTGCACAATCCATAACCCTCTACATAGAAATTCGTACCAAGGGGTATTACCTTCGGGTCAGTGGCGCAGACTCCTTTTACCACTTCGGTACCACTATAAGTACGCCCAGTACATCCTATACAATTGGCGTCATACTTAGTAGCCCATACCTTTATTTTGTACCAATATCTCACCCTTCCCACATCGGGGGTGCTGTACATCTTCCATACTATCTTCTTACCCAATGAGATGATCTCTTCAGTAGGGGAATCTATCTTTGTGTCAATCAGCTTTCTATCTATAATGTCATCCTGCCAGAAAGTCACTAGATAGGTCAGGGTTTTTAGACCGTTTTTTCCTTCTTGAAGCACCTCTTCCAGACCGTACTCAAGGTCAGGGTTGTCCTCATATTCTGTATCAAACTCTATGTCTTCGTACTCAACCTCTTCCTTCTGATCAAAAGCTGTCTGGGTAGCAACTATATTTTTGTGGCGAATACTGTCCTCAGATAAAGTTGACGCCCCAAGCACTGTTCCCGTCATGAGAAGGGGTTTGGAAAAAAAGGCAACAAGAGGTAGGACTAGTAGAAGCAAAATGAATCTATGATACGTCTCTGGCTTAAAACCAGTTAAAATCGTTGCGGTCATAATCCAGGTCGTCCACAAACTACTCCATAACTTTGCGGCGAGTGGTATCTCCAAAGCCGGAAAGTTCAATAAGAGCCTGCGGAATTTCTGACAAGAATCTACTGGGCATGTTGCTCTGAATACTA
>JBAZBO010000078.1:0-2943 GCA_041671425.1 Patescibacteria group bacterium
CGGTAAAAATAACATCGCTTTTCAAGTCGTAATATTTATCAGCAGAACTTGACCCAAAAGAATATCCGACATAGGCGTCTATCATCGCAGAACACGCGGTAATCCAATTTGTAACCTCACTGGAAATTGCCGATAGGTCTACTTTCAAATATTGTTCTATTTTACTTCGTGTTGTGTATTGATCCATATTCTTTGTTTTTTATCTTTTTAAGCCATCTCATTCCGGTTTTAACGCCCCTTGTAAAGCGTGAAATTGCCTTAGGACGGGCTTTAAGTGCTTTATGCGTGGTTTGTATTGTTTTCGTTTTCATACCTCTATAAGACGCAGGATTGCTCTATCCCGCGCCCTAACAGGTTAGAATCCTGTGAGAACTTTCAAGGCTGAACCCTGAACTACTGCACCACCAATTCTCTCGACCACACGAATTGCGGTCTGGTCCTTAGTAAATGCTGTTTCAGAATCGTTCGTAACCTTGACGGCCATCTGACCTCTATCTCCGATCCAGTATGCTCTCTTGAAGTCACCGAAGTAAATGTGACCATTTGGCAACCACTGGTTCTGATACAAAGGATAACCGTGTAGTGTTGATGGCTGTCCAACAGCAACAGGTTCACCCCAGATGTATCTCTGATTTCCGTCTTTGAGTTTTCTCAACTCTTTTACGGTTGCTCTATTACACATAAATACTGCGTTGGCAGAATATTTTGCAGGGAGAGCATACTCCAAGTTGATAATATCGTCGAAATCCTGACCTACTGCTGTGATTGTAGCAATAGTTGAAGCTGATCTTGCGGTATCAAGTCCAGTTGGCTGGGTTGTTCCGTTTACTCTTGTAAAGGCATATTCCTCTTGCTGAGCGATAGCCTCGGCAAACAATGAGGTGATCAAATTCACAATATCAAACTCAGTTGAATCCTCGATAAGCTCATCGGAAGCATACAAAATTGCAGCCATTTTGTAAGCGGTAAGCGACTTCTGCGCAAACACGGCCGTTGTGGTTGTCTTAGTTGCGTTTTCAGCAGTCCAGTAAACCTGCACCGATGAAGTCATAGATGGAATCACCATCGTATTTCGCTTCATAGGGACTATTCTACATAGTTGTCTCATAACAACTATATCTTGCAATTCTCTGATGATTTCTGCTTTGAAATCTTCAGGAAGCAAATAACCGGAAGCGTCGCCAGTAGTTCCCTCTGACAATGCCTTTAATGCTGGTTCGTTGTTCGTAACCAATGCGTGGAAGAAACCAACAATCTTTTCCTCCTTTGTAAGTTTATCCGCATCTTTTGAGTAATCCTTACCACCCAAAATCTTTGCCATCTTTGCGTCTACAACTGTATCTTTGGCCATAAGTTTTTCAACTTTGTCCGAAAGATCAGCTATCTTCTCCAAGCCAAGACCAGCGACAATCTTTTTCGCCATATCTCCAGCAAGGTTTTCCATCTCTTTTTTCTGTTCCTCGTTCATAATAAAATTAAATTAACTAATAAACTATTAAACCTTTCTATTCATTTTGAACAAAACATCGTTGACTTCTCGAGCGATGCTCTTAAAGACCGCTTTCACAGACTCGTCGTTCTGTGGGTCTTTTTCCTCGTCGACCTCTTCTGGTTTAATAGGATCGCTAGTGAGTGTCTCTAGTTTCTCACTATCGTCCACCAAAGTTTCTAATGTTTCCGCGTCAACTTCAATCGTTTCTATATTGTCATCTTCCAAAACATCTTTCAGTTCTTTTACGGATTTGATAATTGACTTCGCCTCATCATTTGCGTCCGCATTTGTAATGAGTTCGTTTAATGTTTCTACTGCCTTACTCATAGCCCCCACAGCGTCCATCATAGTAGCACGGGTTTTCTTTGAAAGTGTTCGCCCCTCCTTTTCCACTGTTTCGTCGACGAAAGATTTTACACAGGCAACCTGTTCGGCACTTAAAATCATTGTAGCGTTCGGGTTAGCAGGCACAGCTACGAAAGATATTTCTAAAAGCTCATTTCTTGTCTTATCTCCATCTTTCTTTGGGAATATTGGCATAAATCCAACCGATACAGTCGAAAGTTCGCCCTTATCTACCATCTCGGACACATACTGAGATAATGGGGTTATTTTATGGAAACTTGGCTCAAAGGTTAGGGCTTTCTGTGTTTTATCAATCTTTATATTTTTTGCTGTTCCAACTATATTTTCAACCTTATATTCGTGATCTACCAATAAGACAGGGTTCTTTTTGAAGTTCCTTAAGTCCCAACTCTCAAGAGAAATAACCTCCCCTTGCCTATCTAAGGTTTCATCAGACGCGATAAATACTATATTATCGCCCTCCTTTTTCATTATAGCCTGTAAGTATTGTTTACTCATATTGTTGTAATTATAAATTGATAAATTTTTAATGCAAGTGGTTGCACCTGCTTAGACTTTATAGAGGGGAGAATTTCACTCCCCAGATTCCTCCTTTCAATGCATAGGTGGTGGTTGTGGATTGTTTCTTAGCCATTCCTTAAAACACCAACTATCGCAAAAACGGAGTTGTGTATCACTACCTTTCGGTGTGTAAAAACACCGAATCACTTCGAGACATTTGTTTCCACAATGCTCGCAGTGTGTTGGTTCGTCAAGACTCGCTGACATAATGTTCTCCTATTATTATTTTCCTCCTTATATTTCTTCCAGCACACGCCAGAACAAAATATCCGGTGGTCAAAATCATACATTGGAATGATGACTTGTCTTCTGCACGACTCCAGACTGCATAGTTGTTTCATCTGAAACTCCTTTCCAGCAAGTAGTCGGTTTAATACGAGCAGAAGTTTTACAATTATCAGGACATTCACGACACTCCCATATCCTGTTGTGTTCTTTCCACACATAATTGTATTCTCCCAGACATTTAGCAAACCAATTAGGTTTCATACTTCTCCTTTTCTTAAAGAACACTGTGTCTTAAC
>JBAZBO010000079.1:0-2906 GCA_041671425.1 Patescibacteria group bacterium
CTGGGCAACTCTCTAAACCAGTTCATCAACAGAATAGGCACCACCAGAAAAACCAGAGCAAATATGATCCCATAAATAAAGATCAGTGGCTTACATACCAGAATGCGCTTTATGATCTTTCTTTTTCTGTGTTTCTCCTTTACTTTAAGGGCTTTGCTTTTCGGAGGTGTTTTCTTAGAAACAGCAGATCTGGGGCTCTTAGCAGTAACCAAGGAAAAAATCTTTCGGGGGATATACAAAATAAAATAACCAAGCTCAATAATTATTCGGGCAGAAGTTTTTAGAATAGTCTTCAAAACTTCTCTTGCAGGCATCTTTTGAGCAATGTAACAGAAACCAAGAAGTTTTTAAAGGAATTTCTTTATTTCCTTTATTTGATCCCTTAACATGGCGGCCTTCTCAAAGTTCAACATCTCGGCCTCATATTTCATTTCTGACTCCAAGTACCTTATCTCCTTCTTAATCTCAGGAGGGGGAAGCTGGGCATAATCTACATCTACAAATCTCTTCTTCCCGCTTCTCTCCAAAGACTCTTCTATTACTTCATCTATTAATTTCTCTCTGATAGGCTTACTTATTCCCACCGGCGTTATACCGTGTTCTTCATTATATTTGGTCTGATATTCCCTCCTTCTCTCAACCTCAGATATCGCTCTTTTCATACTGTCTGTAACTTTATCTGCATACATCACCACCTCACCTAGTACATGCCTGGCTGCTCTTCCCATGGTCTGGATAAGAGAAGTATCAGACCTCAAAAAACCCTCCTTATCAGCATCCAGTATGGCAACAAGGGATACCTCAGGCAGGTCCAGACCCTCCCTAAGCAAATTGATTCCTACCAAGACATCGTATGTACCCTTGCGTAGATCATCAAGGATATTGGTTCTTTCCAAAGTGTCTATATCAGAGTGTAGATAGGTAACATTCATGCTTTTCTCCACCAGGAAAGAGGAAAGCTCCTCAGCCATCCTTTTGGTTAATGTGGTGACCAAGACTCTTTCCTTCCTTGCCACACGCACTTTTATCCTTTCCAAGAGGTCATTGACCTGATTCTCTGTAGGAAGGATCGTGATCTTTGGGTCCACTATGCCGGTTGGTCTTATAAGCTGTTCGCAGATCTTGCCTTCTGACATGCTAAGCTCCCATTCGGAAGGTGTAGCCGAGTCATAGATAGTCTGACCCACTTTCCTTTCAAACTCATCAAAGTTCAGTGGCCTGTTGTCCAAAGCAGATGGAAGCCTGAAACCATAATCTATCAGGGTTTCTTTCCTTGACCTATCACCATTGAACATACCTCTGATCTGAGGAACTGTAATGTGTGACTCATCCACAATGGTTATAAAATCCTTTGGGAAGAAGTCCAGCAATGTGTATGGTGCACTCCCGGGCTCACGTCCGTCAAAGTATCTCGAATAGTTCTCTATACCTTTGCAGTAACCAATCTCTTGCATCATCTCCAAGTCATATCTTGTTCTTTGCTCCAACCTGTAAGCCTCTAACTGTTTATTATTGTCTCTGAGGAACTTCAATCTCTTTTCCAAATCTTCCCTGATCTGGCTCATGGCACCTTCTCGTCTTTCCTCAGCGGTTATGTAATGCTTTGCAGGATAAATACTGGCTATACCCGAATTCTTGGATTGTTGGATAAAGAAATCCTGCTCCTTCTGGGTTAGCGACCTTGTGTGACTTCCCCGTCTTTCAGAAGGCAACCCCTCCAAATTGACCCTATCTCCAGTCAAAGGATCAAAGTACTGAATATCAGTCAAAGTATCCCCAAAGAATTCCAATCTCACAGCAAAATCCTGGTAGGCAGGAAAAACATCTATCACATCACCCCTCATTCTGTAAGTCCCTCTCTTGAAATCTATCTCCGAACGGTCGTAATAGATCTGAGATAACCTGGTCAAAAGGTCAGTCTTCCTCAGCTTCATACCTGACTTCAGCTCCAAAGCCATCTTGGAATATTCAGAAGGAGAACCAAGGTTGTATATACAAGAAACTGAGGAAATCACGATCACATCTCTCCTGGTCATAAGGGATGTAGTGGCCGAAAGTCTTAGCTTGTCTATCTGTTCGTTTATGTCCGCGTCTTTCTCTATGTATGTATCAGTGGAAGGTAGGTAGCTTTCTGGCTGGTAATAATCGTAGTAGCTGACAAAATACTCCACAGCATTTTTTGGAAAGTATTCACGAAACTCCTGATACAGCTGTGCAGCAAGGGTTTTATTGTGTGAAATTATCAGCGCCGGTCTATTTGTATTAGCAATAACATTAGCCAAGGTGAAGGTCTTGCCACTTCCGGTGACACCAATAAGAGTTTGGTGCCTTGCACCGTTCAGGACACTTTTGGTAAGGAAGTCTATGGCTGCCGGCTGATCACCGGTGGGTTTGTAGTCAGAGTGCAACTCAAACATCGTTTTATTCTAGCACAGTGTTTGGGTTTTGTTTGGTGTGATAGAATACGCACAATACAGCGTAAGGAGGGACACAATGCGGCTCATCAATGATACCAAGCAGTTCCTGAGGGAGATTATCCAAGTCTTGTGGAATCATCCGGTATTCTCTCTCATTGTATTCGGATATCTCTGTCTGCTAGCATGGATGTTCCCCACTGACCCCAAGTGGATTCTGACAATTTGGCGGGCAACGACGACTTCCGCAGCAGTATTCGCTCTGGTGGCACTCGTAGATAAGAAACTCAAAACGAAAAGGTGAGACTTCTAGTGCATCGTAAGAAGGGCAGCCATCCACATAATGCCTGCCCTTCACTTTTTTACCCCTTGACATCTTCGGGAAGTTTTCGGTAGTATTAAAACACGAAAGAAAACCAAATATTTATTTCCTGGAGGTTTTTTTATGAGTCCTGTTACACTTTATAGAAGACAGAAACAAATTTTAGATTT
>JBAZBO010000080.1:0-2529 GCA_041671425.1 Patescibacteria group bacterium
CTATAAGCAACAGAAGACGATAAAGAAGGATATTGAGAACATCCATAAAGTGATGTCTCAGACCAGGTGGAATTTTGAGATTATTGTAGTAGTGGACGGCTTTGTGGACAAGACGTTTGATAACGCCAAAAAGATAAAGAAAGACAAGATCAAGGTAGTAGGTTACGAAAACAACAAAGGCAAAGGTTATGCCATAAGATACGGAATGGCCAGATCCAAGGGGGATCTGATATGTTTCATAGACTCGGGGATGGATATAGATGCCAGTGGAATATCCATGCTTTTGGAGCACATGGTCTGGTACGATGCTGATATTGTTGTGGGAAGTAAGAGACACCCTGTATCCCAGGTCTATTACCCCCTTGTAAGGAAGTTGTATAGCTTTGGCTACCATTTCTTGGTAAGGCTTCTATTCTCACTAAACTTAAAAGATACCCAAACTGGTCTAAAAGTCTTCAAAAGAGGAGTGTTGGAAAAAGTGCTGCCCAGGCTTCTGGTAAAAAGATTTGCGATAGACATTGAAATGCTAGCAGTCTCCAAGTATCTGGGGTTTGACAAGATATATGAGGCCCCAGTCAAAGTACAACTTGATCCCAACAACTCTGAGATCAAAAATACCCTTCTTATTTTCAGTAAGAATGTG
Organism: Patescibacteria group bacterium; assembly: GCA_041671425.1. GTDB lineage: Bacteria > Patescibacteriota > WWE3 > UBA101185 > UBA10185 > JBAZBO01. The sequence continues at coordinate 644 of JBAZBO010000080.1, forward strand.
AGGAATATGATGCAGGATACTTTGGCCGTTTTTTACAGGTTGAAGATCCTTGGGTATTATGATGATGGGAACAAAAGAAAGTGGGTCTACGATAAGGATCTGGATATGAAGATTAACACAGGTGAGATATGAGAGTGCCTGTTTTCAGCATAATAATACCCTGTAGAAGCATGTGTGATTTCTTAAGGGAAAACATATCCTATCTTAGAAAACTGGAATTTAGAGAGTTTGAAGTTCTGATTATTTTGGATGAGATCGAAAGTTTTGATTTCAAAGGTGATAGCAGGTTCAGGATACTCAGGTCAGGTTCAGTTGGGCCAGGTCAGAAGCGCAACATTGGTGCGATGCAAGCCCGTGGGGATATCCTGGCTTTTCTGGATGATGATGCCTATCCACACCCCAAATGGCTTAGTTATGCCCATGAGGTTCTCAGTGAGGTTGATACGTACGCATTAGGGTCTCCCGCGATCACACCTTTGGAATCCCCCTTTCTAGAAACAATCTCTGGAAGAGTGCTAGAGTCAATATTTACCAGCGCCGGGACAATGTATAGACATATTCCCATGAGAAGAAAGTACATAGATGATTATCCGACGGTCAACCTATTCGTAAAAAGAAAGATTTTTCTTGATATAGGGGGATTTGATGAAAACTTCTGGCCGGGGGAAGATACCAAACTTTGTCTGGATATGCTTAAAAAGATGGGCAGGAAGTTTCTTTACGATCCGAAGCCAATTGTATATCACCACAGAAGAGCCCTGTTTGCCCCTCATCTAAAACAGATATCCCGATATGGTAGGTACAGAGGACAGTTTGCCAAGACTTTTCCTGAGACTTCAAGAAGGTTTGCCTATTTCGTTCCTTCCCTGTTCGTACTTTGGGTTCTGCTGGGCCCTGTTATTGCAATGTTCTTAAGGTCTTTTGGATTGATCTATATAGTCTCGCTTTGGATCTATGTCCTTGTCCTTTTGTTTGAGGGAATAAGAGTAACTAGGAAAGAGGGGAGTGTAAAAGCCGTTTTATATTTTATGCAGGGGGTATTCTTGACTCATTTTACCTATGGTCTAAACTTCATTATTGGATTCGTCAGAAAGCCTCAGTTAGAATTGAGGGATGTTGATCAGAACACTGGTAATTATTTGGGAGGATAATGCTTTATACTGTTGAAATAGATACGGCTAAGTGTATAGGTTGTGGTTCCTGCTCTGTTTTGGCACCAGAGATATTTGGTTTTGATAGTAATAGAAGCGTTTCTGTGATCAAAGAAAGTGCTGACCTTTCTGATCTGGATATATTACTAAAGTGTGCTAGATCATGCCCTGTGTCGGCGATTACAGTAAAGGATTCTGCAGGTAAGGTTTTGTGTTAGGAATAATATGAAGATAGCAATTGGTTATCCACCTATAGAACAGGACAAAGGAACTCCTCTTTTGTCTCAAAACAGGCAATTCCAATACTTCAACTCTCCGACGTATATCTACCCTATGATACCGGCTTTTGCCGCTACCCTGGCGAAACAAGCTGGCCATGAGGTTTTGTGGATGGATGGAATCGCTGAGAAAAAGACCTACAAGGAATGGCTGGCAGAGCTTAGGCAAGCCAAACCGGACCTGTTGATGATAGAGACCAAAACCCCTGTGGTCAGAAGACATTGGAAGATGATAGAAGAGTGGAAAAAGAAGTTGCCAGATATGTATGTGGTTATGGTTGGTGATCATATAACGCATCTTCCTCAGGAATCTATGGATAACGCACCAGTAGACTTTCTTATCACCGGAGGTGATTATGATTTTGTTCTGGTAGATCTTCTGGAATCCTTGGAACATGGAAAGCCAATGCCTTCTGGGGTGTGGGGAAGGGACCCAAAAACCAAGAAAGTTTGGAAT